>JAZFXQ010000092.1:0-18000 GCA_036448795.1 Candidatus Margulisiibacteriota bacterium
TTTTCGGCATGGCGCGGCCGGGGTGGGGGTGTGGGGGAAGAGCTCTAAATCTGAAATATTAGAGAAATTGGAGCCCCATCCTTTTCCGGTTCCTCCCCTTGGTTATTGGACAGGTCGTTTTCTTAAAAGAATATTGCAGCTTTACACTTTCACACTTTTTTGGGGATTTGTGAGTGGTCTAGCGCTCCCATTTAAAACGCTTAGAAAATATGCCAGACTGCGTTCATACGAGTTCTTTGGATGGAAAGTAGAGAAGCGAGCTGGAGCCATACTGAATGATCTTAAAGATTGGGCCTTGCAAAAAGCCCTGATTGAACGATGGCTTAGGAAAGGAAAAACCATTAAAGCTCAAGTTTTCTTTAGCCATCTTATTGAAAATTTATATTACTTGGATCTTTCTTGCGCGCTTGAGTCTTTGGGGATTGAAGCCATAGCAAAATTAGCTCCGGGTCTCTCATCTGAAAATCTGGCGCAGGTCTTTCTTAAAATAGGTGAGGAGAACGTCATCGAATTATTTAGATCTTTGTCCATGGATCAAAAAAAAGCTATGCTTTTACGAAATTTCATTGAAAATGGGAAGGTTGAGTTGCTAAGCAATTTAACCTGTGAGATCAGTTTATTAAACAGCCTGGATCTAAAGGAGGCTGCCGAGCTTTTGGGAACAATGTCGGATCAAGAAGCTACAAGCTTTTTTGAAAATATGGACGCCAAAAGAGCAGCGAAACTATTACAACTCTTATCGGTAGATAAAGGATTTGAGCGCGTCTTGCATTTGATGGACGAATCAAAAGCCTTAGAACTTCTGGCGAATATAGAGTCTGAAGAAATTCTCCGCGCTAGATTTTTGGATTCTTTAAGGCCTGACTTAAGAATAAAATTATTAGAATATTTGACTTCCGAAGAAGTGGCAAAGTTACTTGAGGGTGAGGAAATAATAGAATTAGACAAAGGCACTCTCGCATTCCCCTTTTCTGTGCGGCAAGAAGTTACGGAAGCAATAGCTGGATTGGATATCAAAACTAAAGTAAATATTTTGGAAAAAATATCTTCTCAGGAGAAAAGAGTTAGATTTCTCTGTGCTCTTGATGCTAAAGAAATTAAGAGAATTTTTCATATATACATATGCCGAGATGCCATAGAGCTTATGGTGAAACTCAATAAAGAACTTTATGGAAGGGAAGAAAAAGTTGAAGAACTTGCTAGGCTGGTTCATCGCGATATGCCAGGATGGAGATATGGTTCTTATTGCAAACTCTTGGAATATTTATCAGAAGAAGAATTTAAGACATACATATTGTCCACTCTTGAACGATGCCCGGTTTATAGTGAAGACGGCGAGCGTATGTATAGTATCGATTATGTTGGTCATGTGGAGAGAATTATTTCGACCATTGCGGCAGACAAATTAATTCCCTTGGTAAAAGATCTTATCGAAAACAAAGTGCCTGAAAGATTGAGCGCACCAAGTTTCTACGAAGCTAATTTGCCCGAAGTGTTGGAGAAAATATTTACTTCTCTGCCTGCGGAGCGTTTGGTAGAGATAATTAAGCTTTTGGATGAGGAGGACATAAAGATCAAATTTTTAAACAAACTCTCCACAGATCAAAAATTAGGGGTTTTAATTTCACCAAGTATTGATGGCGCGGTAGCGATCGGATTACTGGAAAAGCTAGAAACGAAAGAAGCTGCCGAGCTTTTGGAGGAAATGATCAAAAAGTTTCGTGAAGAGAATCAGAAAATCGCTCTAACTAGAATTACGGATGCTATGGCCTCAGGAAAACCTGAACTAGAGAAAGCAGCCAAGCGCGTGATGCATGTTTTTACTTCTGAGTTGCTAAAAGTTGAAAGTTTTATGTCTGATTTGGAAGCCGCTCATGAAAAAGCGACTCTGTTGGAACTGCTTGATCCGATTAACCTGATGTCTTTAGCTGTCACAAATAAAGATGCCGCGACTATAATAGGCGTTATTATTAATAAAGAGGAAGAATTTGAAAGCGACCTTGATTGCCAAGAGGCATTAAATGCAGCTAATATCTACTTTACCCAAAAATTGATTACACCCGAGCAGAAGTAATTTAGCTTACTCCACCGTTACCGACTTCGCCAGATTCCTCGGTTGATCCACGTGGCATCCGCGCTTGAGCGCGATGTAGTAGGCTAAAAGTTGAAGCGGAACTACGGCCAGGATAGGTGAGAGGGCTTCCGAGGTTTTGGGGATATAAACAGCTTCATCTGCATTTTCAGTGATCAACTCATCTCCTTCAGTTGCAATGGCGATCACTATTCCACCCCGGGCTTTGACCTCTTCTATATTGCCCAAAATCTTATCGTAACGCCGGCCAGCCAGAGCCAGAACCACTACCGGCATGTTCTGATCGATCAGGGCGATCGGCCCATGCTTCATCTCTGCGGCCGGGTAGCCCTCAGCATGGATGTAAGAGACTTCCTTGAGCTTGAGGGCTCCTTCCAGGGCGATCGGGAAGCCTTTTCCCCGACCCAGATAAAGGGCATTGGTCGCTTTATGCAGTTTTTCCGCGATGGCCTCGACCTCTTTTTCCTTATAAAGAGTCTCTTCGAGTTTGGAGGGGATCTCGATCAGATCATTGATCAACTTGGTGGCTTCGCTGTTGCTGATAACTCCTTTTCTCTTACCGAAGAGAATGGCCAGCAGATAAATAACGGTAAGCTGAGTGGTAAAAGCCTTGGTGGAGGCCACCCCGATCTCCGGACCGGCGTTGGTGTAGACCACACCATGAGATTCGCGCGCAATGGAGGAGCCAACCACATTGCAGATGGAAATAACCTTAGCATTCTGAGCCTTGGCTTCCCAGACCGCTCCCAGGGTATCTGCGGTTTCTCCGGATTGGGTAATAGAGATCACCAGGGTATTTTCGTCGATAATAGGATGACGGTATCGAAACTCTGCCGCATATTCAACCTCTGCCGGGATCTTGGCGAATTGCTCAAAAAGGTATTCACCCACCAGCGCTGCATGCCAGGAGGTGCCGCAGGCAGTGAAGACCACCCGATTTACTTTTCCGATCTCTTCGTCGGAAAGGTTGAGCTCATCAAAATGAATTTTGTGGTTTTCCGCTTCGATCCGGCCCTCAATGGTCTTGCGGATGGCGTTCGGCTGCTCGTGGATCTCTTTCAGCATAAAATGCGAGTAGCCGCCCTTTTCAGCGGATTCCGGGTCCCAGGAGATGAGCTCGATCTCCTTGTCGATCGATCTCCCTTCCAGGTCAAAGGCGATAAACTCTTTGCGGCTCACTTCACCGATCTCTCCATTTTCAAGCTTAACGATCTTGTCCGTGTATTTAAGCAGGGCCGGAATATCCGAAGAAACAAAAGATTCATTTTCTCCAAAACCGATGATCAATGGACTGCCGTGGCGTGCTACGATGATCTTTTCAGGCTCGTGCTCCGAGATAACAGCCAGGGCATAAGATCCTTTTAGATATTTTAGGGCTTTGGCAACCGCCTGGAATAGATTGCCGTCAAGGTTTTCCTCGATGAGGTGGGCAACCACCTCGGTATCAGTAGCGGAGCTGAATTTATGGCCGTTATCCGCTAACCGGCGTCTGAGCTCAAGATAGTTCTCAATGATCCCATTGTGGACCACCACGATCTTGCCTTCACAGTCCTGATGGGGGTGGGAGTTGATATGGGAGGGGCGTCCGTGGGTCGCCCAGCGGGTGTGGCCAATGCCGATATCGCCCCCGATGGGCTTTTGGCTCAAGAGCTCTTCCAGATCGGTGATCTTTCCGACACACTTTGAAACGAACAGTTTTCCCTTGTCCAGGGTGGCCACTCCGGCCGAGTCATAGCCCCGGTACTCAAGCTTCTTTAATCCTTCGATCAAAAAGGGAGGAGCTTCTTTGTCACCTATATATCCAAATATTCCGCACATAAGTATTACTGATTAAGTATGGATTCGACCTCTCTCTTGGCTAGTTTCAACTGCTCCCGGATCTCTTCCGGATCGTAATCTGATCCAGAAGTTACATAATCCCACATGATCCCGAAGCGTCTGGTTAAGATCGGCTCAAGTAATCCCCACTGGGGGATAGGTGGGTACGTACGCCCGTATATAACCGCTTCCTTGAATACTTTGCGATGGGGATCATTTGCAAAGAACGGATCATCAAAGGATTCTTTTCTGGCGGGCAGGAATCCTGAGACCTTGGCGTATTCCACCTGTACTTTTTCGGAGGTAAGATATTTTATGACTTCAAAGGCTCCAGCCTTGTTTTTAGCATGCTTAAAGATAGCCAGGTTCGATCCGCCCACAAAAGTATAATGTCCTTTGGGTCCTTTGGGGTATCCGGTTACAGCGAAGTTTCGGGAGGTGAGCGAACCCAGGGCTCCTCCTTCGGCTGCCGGGCGGGTCAAGGTCTTGACTTCGTAGGGCCCATCAAAATACATGCCGCAGGCTCCGTCATTAAAATTGCCGCTGACCTGAGCGGTGTTAAGTTCCAGGTATTCAATGGGAACATACTCTTCCCGGACCAGACTGATATAGAAGGAGATCCCCTGAAAAACCTCTTCACTATCGAGTACACAGGTTTTGCGGTCCTCTGCCAGGAAATCTCCGCCAGCCATCCAGATCCAGGGCGCCAGGGAATGGATCACGTTCCAGTCGTTCTTTCCGGAAATGCCAAGGGGCGCCACAGGCTGATCATTGATCACAACGTCAGCGTCATAGATCCGCTTCAAAGCCGCTTTAAAGGATGCCCAGGAGGTAAGCGCTCTGGGTGAGACGCCAGCTTTTCTAAGGACATCCTTGCGATAGAATAGGGCGCGAGCATCCACCAGCCAGGGAATAGCAGTGGTTTTGCCGGAGTTCTCGATCCCGGTGGTTTTCCAGGCAACCGGGACAAAGGTTTCGGATCCTCCCAGCTCAGCAATAGCTTCGGGTGAAAAGACATCCAGGGCGCCCATGCCAGAGATAGCAGAGACCCAGGTTGAGCCAAGCTGGACTATATCCGGGACATCTCCTGAGGTGGCAGCGGTAGTGATCTTTGACCAGGCTGCTCCCCAGTCAACCGAGTTCACTTTGACCTTGATGCCGGTTTTTTCTTCAAAGGGCTTAAGCAGGCGTTCCAGGTCTGCTACCGGCTCCAGGGAGTTGGGCATGACCCACATCTCCACGACCTTTTCGCTGGTCTTTTTGGCCGGCGCGCAGCCTATGCTGGAGAGCAGCACAGTGGTCAGCAGTGCAGCAGTTAGGAGAAGAATTGTCCTGTTTTTCACATTAGGACTCCTTTCCGTTTTTTGTGGTTAGACAAAGAAATATTATAGCAGATTTGAGGGGAAATGACAAGCAAGGAATGGTTCCAAGGGAGAAATCATGTTGATTGTTTATTCATGAATAATTTCCAGTTCTTCTCCGGAAACCTTGATCTTTATAAGATAAAAAGCAGGGCTTGGCCAGATCATGTATTTCGGCTTGCCATTTATGTATACCGGCTTACCATTTACATCTTTCACGGTCTCAAAAAACAAAGACCCAAGCGCTTCATCGGTTAAGCTCAATAACTTCTTTCCTATGCTCAGGAGGGGGAGTTCATTTAGTTTTTCCTCAAAATCTTTTTTGAGTTTTATGGCTTTTGCATTGATCTCCATATTTCCTTTGCCTTCAAGCCCTTTATATTTGAAATAGACTCTTCCCAGATGCTTGGGCCGAGAAAGCG
Source organism: Candidatus Margulisiibacteriota bacterium (assembly GCA_036448795.1). Lineage (GTDB taxonomy): Bacteria > Margulisbacteria > WOR-1 > O2-12-FULL-45-9 > O2-12-FULL-45-9 > JAZFXQ01. The sequence continues at coordinate 5,694 of JAZFXQ010000092.1, forward strand.
ATCCGTCCTTTTTCTGGTTGATGAATTCCAGGCTCTTTCGGGTCCTCTGGAGAATATTGGCTTTTAATACTATCACGCCATTGCCGTGGATCCCCATTTCTTTTAGCTTTTTTAGAGCGTAATTTTCGATTTTCTCTGCCGCTTTTCCCAATATTTTACGCTTGCGTGTGTTTTCAATTACTCTATATTGTTCAGTATCGGCAATGATCTTTTGTTTCTGCTCGGATGTTCTTGCCGCAGCCAATTCCTTAGGCATATATTCGGTGCCGTCAGGATGATGATACATTTTATCCGGATCTAGAAATACCAGGGAAGTTTGTTTGCTTTTTTGTTTCACCTTAAATAAGGCGGCTTTGCCTTCTGGCTTGGCTGAAGCCTCCCCTCTTTTCTCAGAGGTTGAGGGCAGATCAATTGTGGCTACCTTTGGATCTAATCGTGGCCTTCGGGAATAACGCTCACTATATTCTGATTGTGCTGGCTGAGCTTTGGCTTGTTTCAAGGCAGGCTTTTGGAATTCCATAGGAAGAACTCTTTGCTTTTTCATGATCTTTTTGAAGCGGGAAATAAATTCCTTCATATCATTTATTGACTTTTTAATATCAGGAATGCTTTCGCAATTTTTGATATTTCCTTCGAATTTTTTAAATTTAAGATCAAGAATTTTAAAGAGAAGGATCTTTAGTTTTTCAATTTTTTTGTTGAAAATGTCAACGTCTACCGAAGATTTGATCTGAAATTTATAATCTTGAGCAAGTTCTTTTCCCCGGAAAAGGTTTACAAGGTCGGTTTTTAAAGTTATGACTTCATAGCGGAGTTGGTTGATGTTAACCTCGGGCTGGGCTGCACGTTGGACGATGTCAGAAAAACGGTCCTCGACCAGCTTTTTTGCTTTTTCATGAATTTCATCGGTTTTCTTGCTCAGGACGGCTTTGTAGATAACAACTTTGTCAGATTGAGATGCAGCAAGAGAAGCCGAAGTAAATGTGGCTATAGCATTCGCGATGCTCATGGGGGTCTCCTTTAGTGGTCAAGGTCCTTGCTCTTGTCTGAGGGTTTGGGGGCAGGGGGCTTGGCAGACTCTCGGGCCCACGGCGGCAGGAATTCATCTGATGATACTTTGGATGGTTTTTCTTCCGCTGGTTTTTCAGGCTTTTTCACTTTGATCAGCTTATTATCTTTTATTCTCCAACTTTTGATCTGATCATTTTGAAAAGTGACGATCGTGGGAAAACCAAAAATTCCGAATATATCCAGAAAAGGCTTATCAGCAGCTTCGGTAGTTATTAACCCATCCTCTCCTTTTATAGACGGCATATGCCGCCAATAGACCTTTAATTTTGGATTGGCTCGAGCGAATTCTTCATACTTTTCATTTTTAATTACTTTTTGACAGTACTCGGAAGCAGTAGCGGTGAATATAATGACAACATTCTCGGGTCTATTCTCAAAGAGCCCCCGTAAGTCTGTTTCCCATCCTTTGTTATTAAGAGAGATCAAGGGCTCCTTAAATCTTTTGATCCTGTCTTCTAAAATTGCCTTGATTATGTAGCTTGCCTTGCTTTCTTTAAAATCCTTACCCGAAAAGAGAGCAAGAGCCTTCTCGGCCCAGGCGAGATCTGCTTTAGATCTTACTTCGATCACCGAGCCAATGCGCTTATTTAAATACTCCAGGGCTTCTTCCCGCTTAACTTTGACGGGGATGTTTAAAATATCTTGAGCGATCTTGGGCAAAACCTCTTTTAAAATTTTAAAACCCTTAGCCGGATCTTTTTCTTTATCAAATTTTTCCGTATTTGCCCGCACCTTGTAATAGGGAATGCGCCAGGCAAACTCAGCTTCTGCCCTTTTCATGATATCTTCAACGGTCTTGTCTCCTTCTCCAGCATATGGAATGAACTTCTCCTTGTTATGGGTTTCAGCAAAATCCGTCATAGCCGGATAAAGGGCTTTAAGAGGCATAAATTCCTTGTCTCTTTCCTCAATGATCTTTTCAACATCGGAAGGGTAGGAAGCTGCGGTATATTTATGTGCGATCCTTTTTACCACCCTTTGATAGGCGTCGCCGCTTTTTGCTTTAAGAAAACCTAAAAGCTTTTCTTTTGAATTTAGATTCGCAGAGAGCCCCTCATCTTCTAGCGCGCATATAAAAATTTCAGCTGCTACGGCCTGATTTTCAGGCATAAGAAAGATTCTAAAAAATCCTCGGTTTTTTCTGATGAAATCTAAGGCTCTTCCCAAGGCAGAACTCTGCTTTGACTTGTATTTTTTCTTCATTCGATCTCTTATTTTATTAATAACAAATCGACGGAATTTTCTAAAATTTAAAGTTCTGCAGGCTGATCTATCTTCCATGCAGAGGTGGGTTTTAATTAAGGCCTCCCTTTTAAGCAGAGCCTGAAGATCTTTGTCGCTGGTTCGGTCTTTTAAAAAGTGCTTTCCTAATTGAAATACAGCCTTTTGGCCAGCTTTACTCAATCCCTTTCCAGCCTTTATGGCTTTAAAAACCACTCCAAGCTTTGCGCATTCTTCCTGGGAAGAGGGCGAAAGCTTTCCGCGTGAATAACTTTTATAGGAAAGGTAATCTACGATCGTCAGGGCTTCTGAAATTTTGCGCGGGGATTCTTTTGAAAACCCCGTTCCTTGAGTGGGTATGGGTTTTTTCAATTTATTTTTGCGGATTTTATCATGAAGTGTAAATAAGTCATGCGCTTTACTGCGATTCTTGGGATCCCATAATTTATGATCTTTGACTAATTTTTGAGCAAATTCGTGTTCCTCTTTGGAAAGGCCTCCTTCGATGGCTTTGAAATCCATTCCGAGCTCTTTTGTTTTGTAAGCAGTTTTATCTGAAAGGAGAGTGCGAGACCCCATTTTATAAGTCAAAAGGTCAACTATGGTCAGGCCTTCTTTAACCGCAGAAAGTGAATCACCCATGATCTACTTCCCCTCTTTCCAGAGGTTTTCCATTTCTTCTATTAGTTTATCTTCGCCCGCTTCTGGGTTTTGAGAAGTATCCGGGGGCGGTGCCTGGGGTTTTGCGGCAGGTTCTTTCTTTGCTGCTGATTCATCTTTGGTTGGCGCTAATGGTGCCAGCTTTAAGTGTTCCTCTTCAGGTTTGGCCGCAGGTGTTTCTTTTTTAGGAAACTTAACCCATGTTTCTTTTTTATATTTTTTTCCTTCAATGGTGGTATCAAATCTTATAACTCCACCAGCAATCTGGCCATTGTCGTGGAATCTTATCTGCTCTCCTTTCTTAAAAGATATTTTCTGCTTGCCTATCCGAATGCGGATATTACTAGCTAATATTCCAGAAGCAAGCTGGCCATTTTCGTGAAATCTAATTGTTCCTTCTTTCTTAAAGGGTATTTTCGTTTTCCATTTGCCTACTCGAAGGCGGATATTCTTAGCTAATGTTCCATATGTTACTTGGCCATTTTCATCAAAACTCAAGCCCTTTTCTTTCATAAAAGTTATTCTTTGCTTGCCCACTCGAATGCGGGTGTTCTTAGCTAATTTTCCATATTTTACTTGTCCATTTTCATGAAAGCCCAGATTTTCTCCTTGCTTCAAAATTATTTTCTGTTTGCCTATCCAAACGGGAACATTCTTAACCGATGTTCCCCATTTTATCTGGCCATTTTCATAGAAATCTATTACAGATCCTTGCTTGAGAATTATTTTTTGCTTGCCTGCCAAAATAGTAAGATCCTGAGCTAATGTTCCATATTTCACTTGGCCGTTACTCCAAAATTCCAAGGGGGTGTCTGATTTAAAACTTATATTCTGTTCATTGATTTGGAGTGCCGTTTCCTGAGCTAGTATTCCATACCAGATTTTACCTTTTATATCAAAGCTTATTCTGCCTCCTGCCATAAAAGTTATATTTTGCTTGCCAACTTGAAGGGGAGCGTCATTTGCTAATGTTCCACCTTGTATGCGGCCTTCTTTATCAAAAAAGATGCTACTCCCGACACTAAAAACTATATCCTGTTCGCCTACTTTAAGGGTGGTATTCTTAGCTAAGTATCCAGAAAATATTCGACCGTTTTTGCGAAAGACAATATTTTCACCTTTTTTGTATTCTATATTCTGGACAGTGGTATTTTCAGAAAGTAAAACTGCTACAGGTCGGCCTTTTTCTAGAGTCAGCACTGATCCAGCTTTAAATTCTATTCCATAGATTTTATTGCCCGCAGCCAGTGTTCCTTGTGTAACCTGGCCGGTTTTTTGATCAAGAATTACAAATCCGTCTTCTCCCCCGCCTTTATACTTTATTCCGTTAATGAAAGAGTCGGTTTTTGGGTATACAGTGTCAGCAAACCCTTCCCTTCCCTGTAATTCAATCATGGTTTCACTGAAAACAGGCTTTGATCGACTGCTATTAACTGCTCCCATTGCTTCCCATGGTGAAAGCGCGTTATCATTTGTTTTGTCATTTGCTTTAACTGCTTTCTCCGAGAGCTCGCCAACCTCAAGCTTTCCATTTCGGTTTTTGTCTTTTTCTCCATACAAAGTGAGCAAGTCTGCCATTGAGCTTACCATGGATATATCCGTGATCTTTCTGGGTTTATCCGGGGCAGCCGGTTTTTCAACAGGTTTTTCCGGAGGTGTTGGCGGAATGATTGGCGGCATGAGATGCTTCTTAACGGCTGCGAAAAATGCTCCTATATCACCTAGTTTGTCTAGTAAAATTATAAATTCATTTTCTTCAAGGGCTTGGCAAAGCTCAATTATTTTTTCATGTTTGAGTTCCGCAAAATTCTTACTTATCTTATTTAAGATGATACGCAGGGAAATTCTTAAATCTGAATCGACCTCTCCATTTTCAAGGGAATCCAGGCGGTCCAGCAAGAATTCTACTAGATACTCGGGTTTAGCTTGATTTAAGTAGGTTAAATCTCCAACAGCACGAAAAAGGATCTTATTATTTAGATCCGCAACCAAGGAGCCATATTCGTCGGCCACATCTTTAATTATATTTACTGCCTTTTTCTTGTATGGATTGCTTTCTTTTAAATCTTCTGCCATTGAACAAAGCCATATAAGAGCAGTCTCCTGGTCTTTAAGACTTTTTTGTGAAGTGAAAGCCCCTAATCCGAAAGCATCTTCTTTGTCTTCAAGGATCTCATCTTTTAATTCGTTGGAAGCGGTTCGAGATTGCATGACGAGCTGTTCATGGAGATATTTGAAGGTTGATTTAGCGCAGCCTTGAAAATCTTTTAATTCCTTAATGTTTTTTGCTATGTCAATTTTTTCAAGAAGAAACTTGAGATGGTCAATTTTACGCGCATCACATTTTATCTCAGGAAATTTTTCAATAAGGCTTTCAACGACAGAGATGGCATAGTCGACTTGCCCCTTGACTTTTTCCTTAGCCGCCTCAAATTTTTTGTCATCGGAGGTTTGACCGGCTGTGGATCTTATAATTGCACTGCTGATCCCTTGCACATCCATGATTATTATTTACCAATTGGCGGGAAAATATTTTCTACAGAGACATTTTCTGGCTTTTCAACTGTTGCTGGATCCGGGAGAGCTTTTTCTTCTACTGCTGCTTCTTCTTCGTAGACTTGGGCCTCCAGGTACTCTTCTTTTTCTGGGGCCGGTCCGGTGATAAGTTTTATCAGATCAAGCTCAACCGTGGCCCCGTATTCATTATAGGGGTTGCCGCGCAGATCTTCATATTGATTGGCCAGCAGTTTCAGGGTGAAAGCGCTCCATCTTCCCAGGGATTCTGCAGGGGTAATACTGATCACGGCATAGAATGCGTTGTGCGCCTCCTGGAGAAGGGCAATATTCCATCTGCCTCCAAAGATCGCCTCGAAGTCAACATACCCAGGGATAGTAAGTCCGCCGCCGCCGTAGGCTTTCTCCATAGGCTCCCAGCCTTCTAGATCCATTCTTTTGTAACCTGCCACAACATACGGATTCCAACGCTCTTCCTTCTGGTCGTCCTTATCATCTACTATATTTTTAAAATCGGCTCTTACTTTAACTTCATGGCCTGTCATGGATTCAAAGGAGCTGCTGTCTCCACCTGGCAGCCATTTGGGGACTTCGTGTCTTCCCCAAGGGATCCAGGCGTAGAAAATGGTGAGATCCGGCAACATTCTGCGCCAGCCCTCTTTGTCTTCATGCGCCTTGGCAAAGGGGAGGGTTACTTCGGCACCCGTTCTAACCAGTTCATTTTTCCCTTCAAATCTTGAACCGGCTAGGGTTTTCCGATTCCACTCAAACTGGTCTTGCTCATATTCGCCAAAGACCCTTGCCTTAAAGGGGAACTCTGGCTTTGTTTTTTCTAGATCAACGATCAGTGCTCCGCCGGCTTTTACTTTGTGATTTGTTCCGCTGTAGAGCCACTCGTTTGGAACTTGAGGATCTCGGTTTTGGTATTCATACTGGCCGTAACCCTCAACTGCTACGGAGTCGGTTAGGTTAACTTTAAGATTTGCTCCTCCACCGGCTTTACCAGCTTCGCTGCCATGGGCATGAAGTTTGTATTCAGCATGGGCATTGGCTTTTAATTCAACTCTATCACTTTCAATAAGGCCTTCGCCCTTTTTGCCTACGATGGTCGGGGCAACTCGAAGGGCAAATTTCCCGTTCGGTATATTGTCACGAATAGCAGCCTGGTTTTGTCTGGGCGCCTTGCTTGGATCGTTGTCGAAATCTCCGCCTCCACCCTGGACCTTTGCCTCGATCCCCCATTTTTTCTGGAGTTCATAGGCTGCTTTTTGCATGGGGGTGAGTACAGTTGGCTTTTTGATAACCTCTATTGTAACCTTTGCTAATTCCTGATCCCCCTTTCCAAGAAGCACGATTTCATAGGATCCCAGGGGCGCATTTGAACGGATAGTTACCGGTTTTAATACAATGGTCGTGCCATTGTTCGATTTTATTTCTATATCATCTGGAAATAGATCCGTTTGTCTTATTTTTATGACATCGCCCAGGTTTTTACCCTTAATGGTAAAGGAAACGTTTTCAGCACCTGGCCAAACTTTTTTGGGGGTGATGGAGTCAACAACCGGGCCTCCCGGCACAACTGATAATGCATCTATTGCTTGAGCAGTCAGCCAGCCCTCCGGGGTCGAGACCTTGATGGTGCGCTTATTATTATTTCCCTTGGTAAGTACTGCTTCAGATTCCACCTTTATTGTTAAGTCTATTGTTTTGCCATCTGGGGATACCTCGATCTTCTTCTCGCCATTTTCATCCAAGGCAACAGAGATTTCGTCATCTTTCACCTCATTGTCATCCTCGTCCTTACGGAAAAACTCAACTTTGGGAACTTCCGGGTGGTATGCAGAGAAGTTACTACCAGTGAGCTTTATGTCGGTTTCCTCACCTTGCTCAGCCTGGTTGGGCGCGGCCTTATCTATGGCCGGGCAGAATTTTTCTGAAGAATTGAGTTTGCAGAGAACCGTCTTTAGATCCCAATTGCTTTCGTGATCCGTTAATTTACCTTTATTTGTATTATAAGAAGTCTTATCTCCGGAGCCTAAACTTGACCATTCCGGGATTGCATATTTAGTCATTCCCTTTTTCCCAGCTTCGGTTTTAGTTCTTGGGCGAAGAAGGTCTTGGGAAGTTTTCTTATAGGTTAGATAATCAAACATAACAAGGGCCTCTTTAACTGCTACTTTATTTGAAATGGAGGCATCGTTGTCTACTTCGGAAAGAACTTTTCTTAGATCTTTGTTGCTTCCGTAGTCCTTTAATTTAGCTTTATATGCATCATAACGAGCTTTATCTCTAGGAGTTAGGCTTGACCATTCCGGGATTGCATATTTAGTCATTCCCTTTTTCCCAGCTTCGGTTTTGGTGTCTTTCCGGAGATGATCCTGAGAAGTTTTCTTAAAGGTTAAGTAATCGAACATTGCCAGAGCTTCTTTAATTACATTATTAGACATCTTTTAAAACCTCACTTCCTGTTTATTTGATTTTTTCTGCATACATCTCTATACATTCGTTGCGTTCTGTTTCTTTTGTCATTGCTCCGCATTCTTTATCGCATTCTTTTATTTTTCTTTTGGGCAAATGTGTTAAATGGTCGCAAACACCTTTTGGCGGTGGTGGTGCATGTGTAACCGTAAACGCTAATTTCGTTGCTTTCCCATTGATTGTTATATATCTCGTACCTTTAGTTGCATTAGACGCAATAGATATTTTGCCGGTTATTTTGGTTTTTGATACTTTTTTGTTAAGCGCGGTAGTCCCCGGGCCAAAATCTACGGTAGCTCCTGCAGGTATGCGTTTCCCAGTAATCGTGAAGGATGGTTTGGCTCCCTGTTGCCCAGAAGTTGGAGCGATCTTAGAAAATATAGGTTTCTTTTTTACTATTACGACCTCAGGAGGAATAGGTCTTTCGGGTTCTTCAACAACTACATGAGTAATGGTAGGGGGTCCTACAGTTTTAACTTTAGGCGGTTTCTTGAGCCCTTCTTTACGCACTGCTATTTTATAAGGCTTCTCAGCGTATTTTGGCTTGTAGAGAACGACCATAGCCCTTTCTTTAATGGCACTGCCGCAGATCTTGGCTGTAGACTCATTAATTGTGAACTGAACAGTGATCTGGATGTTTCCAGCCTCATCCCTGGAAGGGGGATTCTCTGGATATATGACCCTGATGCCAAAGCCCAGGTCGATCAGATATTTACCTTCCTCGGCTTTCTCAGAGGGAAGACCAACATACTTATCGAATGAAACGCTTTGAGCTGGCGGATTAACCAGATCGAGTTTAGATTCAAAGCTGGCTGGGATAAGGGTGATCTTAATTTCTCCGGGTTTGCTGCCTTTGGGCATTTCCAGTTCGTCAACCATAACACCTGCTTCAATATTTGCGTTATTCAATACAGCAATAACATCTTTGGAGGTAATCCCTAGTTTGACCTGAGGGGGGAAAACGTAACCCCAGAGCTCGTTGGAAGTGCATCCAAACCAGTGTCTTGACCAACTCATGATATGTGAGATCTTCTTTCCCCAGAACTTAATGCTGAGCCGGTCGGCCAGCTTGGCAACCGCATGATCCTGCTGATAGGGGTTAAGTCCTTTAAAACGCGCTTTGAACTGGTCGCGCCCAAAAACCTTCCTGGCGACGTTTGCCCAGAGGGAGTGGATCTCGGCAAAGGTTTTGACGCGGGGAACAGTAGTTTTAGACAGATCGAATACATTGTTCAGGGTGTGGTCTTCCTCACACGCATCCACCTCGGTTTGTTTCCAGGCAGCTCCAAATTCCTCTCGGCCCACAACTATTCCTTGAGGAGCTTGTTCGCTTGTCGAACAGCCGGTTACGCCCCCGGTGGGGCCTCCCCAAAGCAGCGTTTTTATAAAACTTGGTCCTGAAACATTTGGATCACTCATATTTTAACTCCTATTTTATTTGATCCCTTCTGCGTACATCTCTACGCATTCGTTTTGCTCTACCAGGTTTGACATTGGACCACATTCTTCATTACATGCTTTTACTTTAGTTTTGGGAACCTTTCCATCGCAAAGACCTTTTGGCGCAGCCTTTTCAGCTTCGGTCGTCTTCCCAGTCTCAATCTTCTTTCCAACCTCGGTTGCCTTCGTTCCAATCTTCTTCTTCCTCTTCCCGCGCCACTTCTTCCTGGCTGGCTTCACCGTCAGCTCACCCACAACAATATCCTTTGAAAGGGGAGGTTTTTCACATTTGAATTCTATGTCGAAGACGCCATCTATGGGAACAGTTGTCTCTGCTTCGGGAGCAAAGCTTATGCTGTAGGGCACAATCACTTTTTCCTCAACCCCTGCTCGTGGTTTGGAATCTACCGGCATTTCTAATGCAGCCGCAGTTGATTCCGGCACCATCTTTGCAACAACCTCATCTGCGACAACTTTTGTATTTCCGACAACTTTAAATTTACAGTTCACAAGAGGGTGTGACCCGCTTTTCTCATCAGCATAGAGGAGGTCTATGGTAGGAAGCATAAAAGGCTTATTTACTTTTGCTACTTTAGAAACTTTTTCCCTTAAGACCGGCCTGGGCGAGATCTCCACCTTTTTACATTCTATTTTCTTGGGTGGTGGCGGCGGTGGTTTCTTCTTTCCGCAGTCACAGCTGTTGCAGCCTGCTATGCCCCCTGTTGGACCACCAAAAAATATGGTTTTTAAAGAAATTCCCGAAGCACAATTGTTGTCACTCATTACACTTCCTCCTTATATATATCGTTAATTTTCGACAAAAATTTCACTTTTTCTGGAACTTTTTTTAGGCTTTTTGGCCTGTCCATCTAGTATATTATCGGTGCCTTTTCCGAGAAATTTCAGTTTTTTTTAAGATTCTTTTGGGTGATTTTTTGGGGGGGAGGTGGGTCTCTAGAAAAGAAAAGGGAGCGCCGAGGCGCCCCCTTGATTAGCTAGCTTTAGGCAGGTCTAAAGACCTGCACTACTTTTTAGTAGATGGATGCTACGCCAGGTCGCGATGCCCGGATCCTGGGCCGCTCTGGGGCAACTTCTCTCTGGAAGCCCTTTTCCCAGCTGTAGAGATCCTGGATCTCCTTGCCGGCCAGAGAGGTCTTGGAGAGCATCTCCACTGATTCGGCGCGGGCCAGGTTGGCTTTAGGCTCCAACCGGTTGCGCTCGATGTAGGAGAGCATTCCAGCGTCCTTGGCGGCCTGGACATATTTGGCTGCCCAGTGACTTGTAGAAATATCCCAGTATGGTTTTTCGTAGACTTCAGCCAGTTTCAGGTTGTCAAAGCGGGCCACAACCGCGATACCTTCGACTTTGCTGATCTTGTTGTTGGGCCTGAAGGTCCTGTCTGGATAACCCTCGACCAGTCCAGCCTTCTGGGCGACTTCAATGTACTTGGCTGCCCAGTGATCTGGTTTAACATCTTTGAAGACCTTCTTGGCTTTCCTATCCGGAAGCTTGAGCCCTTTGGCGCGCACCAGCAGGGTGGACAATTCCGCTCGGGTTAAGGCCCGCTCGGGTTTAAAGGTTCCATCCGGATAACCCTCGACCAGACCAACGGTTCCGGTGTTCTCGATCGGGGTTTTAGCCCAGTAGCCGTCCGGAACGTCGGCAAAGTTGACCAAACGCACCAGCCTGACTTCTTTCATTCCAAAATCTCCAGCCGCGTCTGAGGCTTCAAGTACCAGCAGTTTCTTTCCGACTTTGTCCACCGGGACTTCGGCGGAGAAGCTTAAGTCCTTGGCCACAGGAACGTTAACTCCGTTCACTTTGATGGCGATGGGGCCGGTCGGTCCTTCGCCTTCATCCCCTTCGATCACTTCGATCTTTCCGGAGACCTTGACATGGTCCTCATGGATGACGCTCTTGTCAGCCGGGGAATCAACCTGTACCCGAAGCTCGCGCTTGAGCGCTTCTCCCAGGTAGGCCAGGGAGAAGAAGTGAGTTGCGTTTTCCTGGATCCCATTATAAGGATGATAAGCGTAGTTGAACTCGATCCCTGAGAAGCGCAGTCCGATACCAGCGGTCATTTCGCTGTCGTCCGCGCCGATCCTCAAGGCCAGATTAGCGCTCGGCCAGAATTCGATTCCATAGTGAGGAACGTTCGGCAATCCATTAGAGTTAATATCATAGTCAAGGTTGGCATAGAGCTTTCGCACACGATGGGGAGAGTAGGATTGATCCTCTCTTCCCAGAATAGCGAACTTTGTTCCAAGTTTAAGGCAGGAGGGGATATTATCGCTGATCCCGCTTCCCCGGCTGATCTGGGTGCTGATCACGTTCTGATAGTTGACTCCCAGCGTCAGGTAATCGGTTGCCGGATAAAGCACGCCCAGATCCGCGCTCATGCCGGTCCCGGCGGCGTTCTCAATATCGGGATCTCCGGTTCCACCCACGCTGTGGTATTTCAGGTTCGCACCTACCAGGACATCCTTTTCTATCTTGGAAAACACGGGTATTTCGTTCAAATAGGTTCCGTAGGACAAGAACAGGACCGTGTTGCCCCAGCGGCCGGTTCCAGTGGCTTCACCGCTGGCGTCCGCAAGCATAATGTCTGAAGTTGAGGAGTTGATCACTCCCGCGCCGATGGCGCTCTTGTTCCCAAAGGGATAAGCCCCTCCGATGACCATGTAATCCACTTCATTCAGAAGCGAAGTGTACATGCTGGAAAGCTTGGGATTGTTGATGCGTGCGATCCCGGCCGGGTTCATGAAGATCGCGTCCGCGCCTTCAGCCACGCCTACATAGGCGCGACCCATACCGAGGGAGCGTGCGCCCACCCCGATGGACATCGGGTCGGAAAGCAGACCGCTTTCCTGGGCCAAGCCGGCACCTCCTATTAAGATTAGAATCGTGAGTATCGATAACAGTT
>JAZFXQ010000093.1:0-11639 GCA_036448795.1 Candidatus Margulisiibacteriota bacterium
TCTGAGTGTGCCGAATTTCTATGATATTTGGGCCAAAGAAGGAAAAGAGATAGAGCTAAGTTCGAGAATTAAAGATCTGGTTGATGTTACCAAGAGCTTTCGAAATATTCCTTTCACAGCATTAACAGACGTCCAACGGAAAGTGATTAAACAGCTTAATCGATTGCTTCTGGAAGTAATTTACCTGGAAGCTTGTCCTCAATATATCGTACCCTGCTACCAGGCGAGGGGATTAGTTGATGGAATGGGGGAGCGAACTGGACTATTCAAGCCGGAAGCTAGGAGCGACAAAATCAACCTCCTTAATCCAAGAGAGAACGGCTATCGGGCCATGCATACTTATGGTTCTCTGCCGGGCGAAGGCATTTTTATGATCGGATATACAACGGAAGAATTTGATTTATATAACCGCTTTGGCCCAATTGTGGCCAGGGGAAAGATCTCTAACTTTGCAGAGGGATGGGCAAAGGCTGATCCGTTATGGTTGAGAAGGTTAAGGGATTTAATAAGGAAGGAGGGATGGCTAACCGTAAAAGAGATCCGCGATAAAATACCTAAGATCGCCTCGCCCATAAGGGTTTTTACGCCGGAAGGGGAGGGAGTTGAAATGGAGGATGATTCAACTGCTCTGGACCTTGCACTCATGAGAGGCCACATAAACATTGGAAGTATATATGTAAATGGGGAAAAGGTTGAACATGATCGGATATTAAAGCCAAATGATGTGGTTGAAGTTAGAACGCAAGAGGGATCCAGACCTCATCCAGGATGGCTTTTGGCGGTCAACAATCATGAATCCGCGGGGAAGATCAGGAAATTTTTGAGAAATTTAGCTAAAGGGGAAGAGGATTGGCGTGAGATCGGCAAAGAAACCCTGGATGATGCACTGGCAGAAAACTTTTTATGTTGGTCCGATGTGGAGGAAAAAGAAGAAGTAAAGGAGGTGTTGAAGTATCTTTCGAATATATACAGGGAAAGAATTGATGAATTATTTGAAAAAGAAATACCAGGTTATGAGAAATTTGTGGGTGAAGAACTGACGCCGAAAACCATTGAGATTTTAATTGGTTTGGGAGAGATAGATGTCCAGGATTTTAGAAACAAATTCAATGAAGTATTTCAGGCTTCCATGAAAAAATGGGAAGAAATCGCTCATAAAATGAGCTTTGCCATCCTTTTTAAAGTAGAAAGAGATCGAGTCGGTTTACTAGAAGAATATACTGGATATCTTGGAAAAATCGGGATAAATATTATAAAAAATGGATCTGCGGCAAATAAAGATGGGTCAGCCACGCTGGCCAATGTGTTTGAGATTTATAGTACCGACCAACAATTACAAATCCAAAATATAGTGGAGAGAAGGATAAAAGGGGAAATAGTCGGTTCTCTTCGAACCATGAAAGATGCAAGAGAGTTTGAGTTAACGAAGTGGACAGAAGAATACGAGATTGTTATTTAGCCTCCGCCCAATTTCCTCCAACCCCCACATCCACTTTTACCGGAACCTTTAGCAGAATGGCTTTAACCATCTCTTCTTCCACGATCTCCTTGATCTTTTCAGCTTCCTCTTTTGGGCATTCAAACACCAATTCGTCGTGAACCTGCAGGATCATTCGTAATTCGAAATTCGAAATTCGTAATTTTTTAAAAATATTTACCATAGCGACCTTGATCATGTCCGCCGCGCTTCCCTGGACCGGGGTGTTGATGGCGGTTCTCTCGGCAAAAGCGCGCATTCCAAAATGAGGGCTGTTTATGTCGGGCAGGGGTCTTTTTCTCCCGAGCAAAGTTGTTACGTATCCATTCTCTTTGGCTTCTTGAATGGTCTTATCGATAAATTCCTTGACCCCCTTGTGCTTTTTGAAATATTTAATTATGAAGTTCGCGGCTTCGGTTTTCTTGATCTTTAATTGCCTGGCCAGACCAAAATCAGAGATCCCGTAGATAATACCGAAATTGACCGCCTTGGCAGCTGAGCGCATCTCATCTGTCACCTTCTCTTCCGGAACTCCGTAAACCTCAGCCGCAGTAGACAAATGAATGTCTTTTCCTTCCTTAAAGGCCTTGATCAATTGCGCATCCCCGCTCATGTGGGCTAAAATTCGAAGTTCAATTTGTGAATAGTCAGCAGCCAGGATTACCCACCCTTTCTTTTCAGGGACAAAAGCCGTTCGGATCAGTTTTCCCCACTCACCCCTGATCGGAATATTCTGGAGATTCGGATTGGAGCTTGAAAGCCTTCCGGTGGCAGTAATGGTCTGGTTAAATGAGGTGTGGATCCTGCCGGTCTTTGGATTGATCAGGGTGGGGAGCACGTCCACATAGGTTGATTTCAATTTCGTGAGCACACGATAATCCATGAGCTTCTCAGCGATCTCAAATTTTTGGGAAGCAAGTTCCTCTAGTACTTCTACATTGGTGGAAGTACCGGTTTTGGTCCTTTTAATAACTGGGAGCATCAGCTTTTCAAAAAGGATATAGGATAATTGTTTGGGAGAGTTGATATTGAAAGTTTCGCCGGCAATGGCAAAGATGTGTCTTTCCAGGTCTTTCAGCTCTTTATCTATCTCTTTGGACATCTTTTTGAGAAGCTGGGTGTCAAGGCTTACCCCGTTTTCTTCCACCTCCACCAGGACTTTTACCAGGGGCATTTCCACTTCATAGAACAGCTTATCTAATTTTTGCGATTTTAGAGCCAGTTTGAAGATCTCGTACAGCCCAAAGGTTGCCTCGGCGTCCGAGCAGGCATAATCCGTTGCAATATCCATCGGTACTTCAGCAAAGTTTTCGTATTCGGCATCCTTGCCGATAAGCTCCATGAGCTTGATCATTTCCCGGCCCAGGAACTGCTTGGCAAGCTTCTTTAAGGCATACTTTCCGGAAATTGGATCGAGCAGATAGGCCGCGACCATAGTGTCGAAAAGCGGGCCTTTGACCTCTATTCCCGCATTTTTCAGGACCTCGATGTCATACTTGATGTTGTGTCCGATCTTTAGTTTGTTGGATGTGAAAAGAGGTTTTAATTTCTCGAGAGCAGTTTTTAAAGGAACATAGTAGGCTGATTTAACCTCGGTGGAAAAAGAAATCCCCACAATCTCCGCCGCAAAAGGGTCGCGACTGGTGGTTTCCAGGTCAAAGGCAAATTCCTTGGCTTTATTAAGTAAACCGATCAGCTCCTTTAGTTCCATTTCGGTCTTTACACATTTGAAATCGAACTTGGAGAGCTCCTCTCTTTTTTTCTCAATGATCACTTCGGTTTTGTATTCCTTGAGCCCTTTTCCATATTTCTTGACCAGGCTTTCGAACTCAAGCTTTTCAAACAGGGGAAGGATCTTTTTCCAGTCGGGCTCTCCCCGCTTGCATTTTTCAAAGTCAATTTCGATCGGCACATTGGTCACGATGGTGGCCAGCTTTTTGCTGAGCTCTGCCAGATGGGAATTCTTTTTTAAATTTTCTTTAAGGGCTTTTTTTGTGATGCGGTCAGTATTTTTTAAAACGTTCTCCAGTGAATCGAACTCCTTCAAGAGCTGCACCGCGGTCTTTTCTCCAACCGTTGGGACTCCGGGAATATTGTCAGAGGCATCCCCCTTGAGGGCCTTGAAATCGATCAATTGATCAGGTTTTAGCCCATAACGTTCTTTGACCTCTTTTTCTCCGTAAAGGACAGTGTCTGTGATCCCTTTGCGGGTGGTCAGGACCTTTATTTTTTTATTGACCAGCTGCAATGGATCAAGGTCTCCGGAAAGAATAGTTACATCGTAACCTTCTTTTTCTGCTTCCCTGGCCAGGGTTCCGATCACATCATCCGCTTCGAAACCTGAGATCTCATAGATCGGGATGTCAAAGGCTTCGGCGACTTGTTTAACGTAAGGGATCTGTTCGGACAGAGTAGGGGGAGCTTTCTCACGGGTAGCCTTATACTCTTTGTATTCTTTGTGTCTGAATGTCGGCTCCGGGCGATCAAATGATATAGCAACAAAGTCCGGGTTTTCGTCCAGAATTTTAAGAAGCATGGTGGTAAAGCCATAAATGGCGTTGGTGGTAATGCCGGTGGTGGTGCGCATGGTGTCGGGAAGGGCATAGAAGGCGCGGTAGGCGAGGCTGTTTCCATCTATGAGAACTATTGATTTAGGATTTTTCACCTAGTTGGTATCTGATAAATCTTCGGATAACGATATTTTCGCCGATCTTCGCAACCAGGCCTGCCAGGAGATCCTTGATGGTCATCTTGGGATCCTTGATGTAGGGTTGATCCAGCAAGCAGACTTCGGAATAGAATTTTTCTAAGCGTCCCTCTACGATTTTTTCAACCGCTTTTTCAGGCTTACCTTCCTGCTGGGCCTGAGTTTCTAAAATATCCTTTTCATGCTGGATGATTCCATCCGGGACATCATCCCGGGAAAGGTATTGTGGATTGGAGGCGGTGACCTGCATGGCAATATCTTTGACAAAGGCCTGGAACTCAATGTTGCGGGCCACAAAATCAGATTCGCAGTTTACTTCGACCAAAACTCCGATCTTTGCTCCGATGTGGATATAGGAATCGATCAATCCCTGGGCTGCCACTCTTCCGGCCCGGCGGGCAACTGCAGCCAATCCTTTTTTCCTTAGGATATCTTTAGCTTTTTCTGCATCACCCTTGGCTTCGGTCAGAGCAGCCTTGCAGTCCATCATGCCGCAGCCGGTCTTTTCCCTCAAAGCCCTTACCATTTCAACCGTAACTTCCATCAGATTCTCCTAGAATCCGGTCCGTTTTTCTTCACCCGGTTCCTCTTTCACTTTAGCCAGGCCCTGTTCTTCGATCCTTTGCTCTTCCGTGAGGGCTTTGGCTTCTTCCTGCGCCACCTCAAGCGGAACTGCTATTTCTTCCGCCCTTTCTTCAACCGGTTTGACCATTTCTCTTCCGGCAATGATTGCCTCTGCGATCACTCCGGTTATCAGTTTTATGGCCCGAATGGCATCGTCGTTTCCCGGGATGGGATAGTCCACTTCATCCGGGTCAGTGTTCGTATCAACAATGGCCACCACCGGTATTTCCAGTTTTCTGGCTTCGTTCACCGCGGTCTGCTCTTTCATTGTGTCCACGATGTAGACCAGAGCCGGGAGACCGGTCATCTGGCGAATGCCGCCCAGGCCCCTTACCAGCTTGCGGTGCTCTCGCTCGATCATGATCACTTCTTTCTTGGGTAGCTTTTCAAAGGTCCCGTCTTCTTTCCAGGTTTCAATTTCATTTAAACGGGCGATGTTCTTTTTTAGGGTCTTGAAATTGGTCAGGGTCCCTCCCATCCAGCGCTGATTGACAAAGAACATGCCGCAGTGCTTGGCGGATTCTTCGATCGCCTCCTGAGCCTGTTTTTTGGTGCCCACGAAGAGCACGGTTCCATTCTGGGCGGCAGTGTTTCTTACGAATTCGTAAGCCTTTTCAATGAGGGGGATGGTCTTGTGGAGATCGATGACATGGATATCGTTCCTCGAAGAGTAAATATATTTTTTCATCTTTGGATTCCAGCGCTTGCTCTGGTGTCCAAAGTGTACTCCTGCCTCAAGCAGTTCTTTCATGGTGACAACCGGCATGTGTTCCCTCCTTTATGACGTAAAACGAATTGGTATTTTAGCATAGAGAAAGCTTTATTGCAAGATTATTGCGGCCTTGATCCCAGGAAGATCTCGGGCGGGCCCTCGTATGGCCATCCCCGTTCGTCCAAGGAGATCGAAAAGTAATGGGTAGTATTCTGCGAGGTTTCGCCATAAGGGTGATAGGCATAATGGAAGCCCAGACCGGCAAATCTGAGGCTCACTCCTCCAGTCAATTCATCCTGATCCAGGCCGGCTCTCAAGGATAGGTTTGGGGATAAAGAGAGCTCAAGCCCGGTATGAGTGGTGGTTGGTTTGGAGCCCTGCAGTCTTAGGTCTGCGTCTGCTACAGCGATAAGTTTGAGGGGAGAAACAAAGGCGGCTTCGAATTCTTCACCCAGGACATGCATTCTGGTTCCGATTTTGACGATCAAAGGCAGCTCCTCTTCTTCCCCGTTTTTATAACGGATCTTTCCGGAACGCAGGATATTTTTGCCAACTGCCCCCAGAGAGAACCATCCCAGGCCTTTTTGCAGAACTCCGATATCCAGGTTCATTCCGGTTCCATCCCCGTCCTCGATCTCGCTGCCGTTCTGAGAAAAATATTTGAGATTTATTCCGAGAGAGAGCTTCTCGCTTAATTTTCTCCCATAAGAAGCGAGGAGGACGCTGTTTGTGAAATTGGATCTTTTTAAATAGGTTCCAGATCCATCGCGGAGCTCTATTCCTGAAACAGATGCGGCCGCATAGCCCAGGCCAACGGCGCTCCTGGCTCCCAAGGGGTAGACTCCTCCCAGAACAGTATAGTTTACATCTTCTAGTATATTGGCAGACATGCTGGAGAACTGGAAAGAGTCGATCTCACCCAAACCAGCCGGATTGGTAAAAATGGTGTCCCCTTCTTCGGCCACGGCCACGTAGGCCTTGCCCATGCCAAGGGCACGCGCGCCAACACTGATGGCGAGCGGATCGAACGCTGTCTGCGCGTGGGCGGTTGTGCAGAGCAGAACGACTAACGCATATTGCATAACCTTAACTATTGGTTGATGACCCATATCTTCCCTTTAGCGATTCGATTCCTGGATTTGTCAATAATTTGATAGAGATAGATCCCATTGCCAACCAGTTCGTTATAGTCGCTGTATCCGTCCCAGAGGGTGCGGCTGGTTGAGCCGCCCTGCAGATTGAACTCCTTGCGCAAAACCAGTCGGGCGGACAGATCATAAATATAGAGAAAAGCCTCGGTAGTTGTATCTGCGTTGCATTCGATGGTGGTAATCTGTCCCCCTTTGGGGTTAAAGGGGTTGGGATAATTGGTGACCAAGACTGCCAGGAGGAGAACCACTAACCAGCTCAAGGGTTTCATACTATTATCTTACCGCAAACTTTCTGATTATGCTATAATAAAATTAGACAAATCGTTGACATCTTTGCTATAATACGCTTAGCCCGCCAGTAAAAAGGGGAGGATAAAAATGGGTGAAAGCATCTTCAGACGCGCCAAGGCATTTATCGGTCTTGAGGAGGAAGGGCAAGAGGAAGCAAAATACGCGCAGCAGCTGGACATGAGCACGGTCTTGAAAGGCAAAAGAGAATCCAGGGGAGAGCCAGGATATGATGTCATGTTCTATGAGCCAAAGGTCTATGAGGATTCACTGAACATCTCGACCCATCTTCGCTCCGGCTCGCCGGTGGTGATCAACCTTAAGCATCTTGATCCAACCGAAGGGACTCGCTTGATCGATTTTGTGTGCGGGACCGCTTATGCCATAGACGGTCATATGATGAAGATCGGTGAAACGATCTTTCTCTTTACACCGAACAGTATCGCCATAACCTCGGCTGAAGAGAAGACCTCGCTTGGAGAGGAGCTGGCGTTCGAGCAGGAGAAACGGGAATCGTTTTTCTCCAGGTAACGAGGTGATGGAGTGACAATCGGATTTATCGGGGCGGGGAGGATG
Source organism: Candidatus Margulisiibacteriota bacterium (assembly GCA_036448795.1). Classification (GTDB taxonomy): domain Bacteria; phylum Margulisbacteria; class WOR-1; order O2-12-FULL-45-9; family O2-12-FULL-45-9; genus JAZFXQ01. The sequence continues at coordinate 7,536 of JAZFXQ010000093.1, forward strand.
GCGGAGGCGTTGATTGCTCGGTTGGGATCCTCGCAGAAAGTTATAGCTTCGGATGTTAAAAAGGTTCGGCTGAACTATTTAAGAAAAAAGTATAAGATAAGAGTTGCCAAAAGCAATCTTGAGGTTTTCCGCTCTGGCTCGATAATTATTCTTGCAGTTAAACCGCAGAATATGGCGAAGGTTTTGGAAGAGCTCAGAGCTCAGGGCACAGAACACAGAACACAGAAATTGGTAATTTCGATTGCGGTTGGGATTCCATTGAAGTATTTGCAAAAGAAATTGCCTGGCTTACCGATTGTGCGGGCTATGCCGAATAATCCCTGTCTGGTGGGGATGGGGATCACGGCCTTGACTAAAGGAAGATCGGTGAATAGAGGGTTATTCCGTAAGGCAGGGGTGATTTTTGAGAAAGTGGGAGGGGTAGTGAGAGTTCCAGAAAAATGGATGGACGGAGTAACCGGACTTTCTGGCTCAGGTCCAGCCTTTGTGTATCAGATGATGGAAGCCTTAACTTCCGGAGGAATTGCCGCTGGTTTGCCCAAAAACGTAGCCGCAATGCTTGCTTTGCAGACTGTTCTTGGTTCAGCCGTTACGGTGAAAGGGACCGGGAAATCTCCCAGGGATTTAAGGATCATGGTAACCTCTCCAGGGGGAACGACCATGGAAGGGCTAAAAGTTCTGAATAAAAGAAAATTCTCCCGCGCTTTGCGCGATGCTGTGGTTGCAGCCGCAAAGAAATCGAAGGCACTCAATCGAAAATGGACTTCATAATTTTCGTAGTTAATTTTCTGTTCTCGATATTTTATATGCTCTTGGCTTTGCGGGCGGTTCTGCCCTGGATTCCGCACAATAAGATGAATCCGTTCGTTAGGCCAATATATTTATTGACAGAACCGGTTCTGTCCGTGGTCCGAGCAGGGCTTCCGCCCTTGCGCATAGGGATGGATGTTTCCCCCTTCATAGTTATTATTCTGCTCTGGATTGTGCACCAGGTGATCTTGAGAGTCTTGTTTTTCTAATCGCGTAACCAACGGAGGAATCTAGATGACAGTATTGATCGTGGGATCTATCGGTCTTGATACGGTTGAAACCCCTTTTGGTAAGAAAAAGGATATTTTAGGTGGCTCGGCGGTTCATGCTGCGGTTTCGTCCAGTTTTTACGCCGAAACAGCCATAGTGGGGGTGGCCGGTTCTGATTTCCCCAAAGAGTATCTTGAGTTCTTGAGATCGAGAAAGATCGACATCCGCGGAATAGAGATCCTTCCAGGAGAGACCTTTCGCTGGTCCGGTTATTACGAGTATGACATGAATCAGGCCCACACCCGGGACACCAGACTTAACGTTTACACTCTTTTTGACCCCAAGATCCCGGATAAACTTAAAAAATCTGAATTTGTTTTCCTGGCCAATCTTGATCCGGAGTTACAATTAAAGGTTCTGGACCAGCTGCAAGATCCGAAATTGGTGGCCATGGACACCATGGATTATTGGATAAAGAACAAGCGCCAAGCGCTGCATGAAGTAATAAAACGGGTGGACGTTGTGCTCATGAACGATGGAGAGGCCAGGCAGTTCATGGAGACACCCAATATTCCCATGGCGGCAGCACGGCTCCTCGAGCTCGGAGCCAAGTCGGTCATTATTAAAAAAGGAGAGCATGGGGCATTGCTTTTTTCGGACGGGGTTCATTTTTCCGCTCCCTCCTATCCCCAGGATATGCTGCGCGATCCGACCGGGGCCGGTGATTCGTTCGCCGGGGGATTTATCGGTTATTTAGCTAAGAGCGCTGATTTATCCGAAGAGAATATACGCCGGGCAGTCATTGTGGGTTCGGTCATGGCCTCTTTCAATGTCGAGGATTTCAGCCTGGACCGCATGAAACGCCTGAAACTCAAGGAGATCATTGAGCGCTTTGGAGAATTCAGGCGTTTTTCTGAATTTGGATCCATTTCTTTGACCCACGAAGTTTGAAAAAGGGGAGGTAAAAAAATGTTTGAAGAATTTCAAAGGATCGGCAGACTGCTCTTTCAGGAACGGCTGGTTCATTCCCATGGAGGAAACATGAGTATGCGTGATTGGGATAAGATCTTTATCACCCGAAGAGATGCCATGCTGGGGGAGTTAAAGGAGGGGGATATTATCGAAGTTGGCTTTGAGTCAGGGGAAAAGGACAATCTCGCCTCAAGGGAGCTTCCCACCCATCGTGCACTTTACAAGCAAACCCAGGCCAAAGCGATCGTCCATGCTCATTCGGCGCATGCCATTGCTATTTCCATCACAGATAATAAAGTTGTTCCACAAGACGCAGAGGGGAGTTTTCTTTTTAAGTCTGCCCCGATCGTGCGGGTGCGGGGTGGGGTGGGATCAGAAGAAACCGCCCGTTTGCTTCCTTCTTTCCTGGGTAAGGAAAATGTAGTGGCGGTGGTAAAAGGGCACGGGAGTTTTGCCATTGGGGAAAGCTTGGAAGAAGCTTACAAGTATACTTCATGCCTGGAGAATTCCTGCAAGATAATTATCGCGGTCAGGTCTTCCGGGGGAAGACCGAGGCCGGAGCGCAGAGAGGGGCGCAGAGAGGGGCGCAGAGAGGGACTTGGACGAAGGTCTGCTATTCCACCTGGGATCGGGGTAATGGATCGCAGCCGATACCGTAAACGATGAAGGAATTTGAAGCCTTACTTCAAAAGATAAAAAAATACAGCCCCAAGAAAGAGCTGGGGATCATTGAAAAGGCTTTTGAGTTCGCAGAGAAGGCCCATACCGGACACCAAAGACTTTCCGGCGATCCCTATATTATCCATCCTCTGGCGATCGCTTCAATCTTGGCTGATCTAGAGCAAGACCCCACCACCATCGCGGCAGCTTTGCTGCATGATGTGGTGGAAGATGTGGAGGTCAGCCGTGAAGAGCTTTCCAAAACTTTTGGAGAAGAGATTACCCGCCTGGTGGAGGGGGTCACCAAATTAAGTCAGCTGACCTTCGTCAGCCGCGAAGTTCGCCAGGCGGAAAACTTCCGCAAGATGTTCATAGCCATGGGAGAGGATTTCCGCATTATCATCATCAAACTGGCGGATCGCCTGCACAATATGCAAACCCTGGAATATTTGCCGCCTGCCAAGCAGAAGGAAACCGCTCTTGAGACCCGTGAAATATTCGCTCCCCTGGCGCACCGCCTTGGGATGTGGCGCCTCAAATGGGAACTGGAGGACTTGGCTTTTTCGTTTCTTGAACCGGATAAATATGAAGAGGTCAAAAACAAGGTGGCTGAGAGCCGGGACGCCCGCGAATCTTATATCTGTGATTATATCAAACAGGCTGACCGTTTATTGAAGAAAGTGGGGATCGAGATAGATGTTAGCGGACGGCCCAAGCATTTTTACAGCATCTACCGCAAGATGGTCGATCAAAATCTGGAGTTTGATGAGATCTATGATCTGACCGCGGTGCGCATAATCGTGGAGAACGTCAAGGAGTGTTATGCCGTTCTGGGAGTGGTGCACGCGGCCTGGAAACCGATCCCCGGAAGATTCAGGGATTATATTGCCATGTCCAAGTCGAACGGATACCAGTCTCTGCATACCACGCTCATTGGTCCGGCCGGCAAGCCGGTCGAGCTCCAGATCAGGACCGTGGAGATGCACCGCATTGCAGAATACGGAATCGCCGCTCACTGGCGCTATAAAGAAGTCGAAACCGACAAGGGTCTGGACCAGAAAATGTCCTGGTTCAGGCAGATGCTGGAATGGCAGAACGACTTGAAGGATGCCAAGGATTTCATGGAAAGCCTGAAGATCGATCTTTTTGTCGATGAGGTTTTTGTTTTCACCCCCCAGGGAGATGTTTTTGGTTTGCCGATCGGTGCCACTCCGGTGGATTTTGCCTATCGGGTTCACACCGAGGTCGGGCATCGTGTTGTAGGGTCCAGGGTCAATGGTCGGATTGTTCCTCTGGATTTTAAACTACGCAATGGAGACATTGTTGAGATTTTGACCGGGAAAAAGGATAGCCCCAGTCTGGATTGGCTGCGATTTGTTAAAACCGCCGCGGCCCGGGTCAGGATCCGGCACTGGTTCAAGAAACAGAGGGGGATCGAAAAGATCGAAGCGG
>JAZFXQ010000094.1:0-2389 GCA_036448795.1 Candidatus Margulisiibacteriota bacterium
GGCTCCTTTGTAAGATTTACATTTAGCCTTGAGTTTCTCAACATATCTATCCAATCTGAACAAGCTGCCGTCACTTTTAAACCAAACTTCTACGATGCCGGTGTTATCCTTGATCGCTTCTTCCCAGCTCATCTCAGCATCTAGAACCTTATTGATGGCCTCTGCCAGAATGTAATAATAGCGAAGATGGAATTCGTTCAGTTCTTTGTAGCCGTAATCGTCCCAGGGAGGCTGTTCCGCAGTTATAGAAATTTTTTCCTCTGCCTTAGTCTTTTTGGTTTCGGCTTTTTCTTTTTTCTCAGCGCACCCGCTCAGGATTAACCCGGAAACTAAAAATAAAACCACGAAAAGCTTAGCTAGACCTTTCATTTTCTTCCCCCCTTTGTTTTCTGCTCATATTTTCCCACCACCATCTTTTCGTGTCAACGGCTTGCTTGTCCCGAGACGCAGTCGAGGGGTTTTAATTCCGAATTCTACTTGAAATTTCGTTGGTTTTCCTCCGATAAAAAGGCATGACGGCAATAATCAGATTGAAACCTCACGGAGGAGTTCAGAAAGCGGGCAAAATTCTGTTTGCGGCGCAGATGTTGCGTCCGCAGGGCTATCTCCAGCCTGCCAATGCTCTGGCATACCTGGCACCGAACCTGCTTAAAGCCGGTTACGAAGTAGAACTAAGTCAGGCAGAGACTTTTCCAAGAAATCCCATAATGCGTGAAAGAATCGAAACAAGCCGGTCCATCTCGATCATCCGGCAGGAGATCGAAAAAGAAAGACCTGATTTTGTGGCTTTTCCCACCTATGACAGCAATGCTCCCAGGGTGCTCGAGATGGCGAAGAGGATCCAGCGCATGGATAACCCGCCGGCGCTGATCTTTGGGGCTTCTTTTATCACCATTAATCCCAGAGAATCGCAGGAGATCTATGGTGCTTTTCCGAATGTGATCCTGATAAACGGCGAGGCAGAATATGCTCTGCCGCGGGCGCTGGATGTTTTTCAAAGCGGCAATCTAACGGTTTCGCCAGGAATCTTTGTAAAGAGAGAGGGCAGCTTTCTGGGCGGAGATTTTATGACCCGGGTCTCTTTGAGCGGGGAAGAACATGAGGCGCTGGAGGTCAATTTTGATGTTTTTGAAGAGACTTATGCGCCGCTTGAGGGGCTGGAGATGACGACCAGCCGGGGCTGTTTTGAAGGCTGTACTTTTTGTGCCTCATCCGGCGTGTTCCGACGCACACACTCCACCTGGTCAGTGGAGAAAAAAATTGCCATGCTCAAGGAAGCAAAGAGATGGCTTGAGGAAAGGGGAGCGAGCGGACGCGCAAGTATTGGATTTCCGGATGACAGTTTCTTTTATAATCTGCGAGAAGGGATCGAATTCTTAAAAGCCCTCCGTCAGGATCCGATCGTGGATGAGGTAGAAATTGTTCCTCAAATAAGTTTTGGCCCCTTTTTCCGCACTGACGGTAGCTTTGCCAAGGAGATCCCGAATCTCATGCTCCGGCCGGACGGTTCTCCTTTTGTGCGGCGGGTGAGTGTGGGGGTCGATTTTTGGTCAGAGCCGGAGCGGTTGCGCAACAAGGGGAAGAGGGAAGGGCGTTTGACCAATCAGCAGATAGAACAGGCGGTAGCGGCTTTTACTGAAAAGAAGATCGTGGTTCATGCCTACTGGCTGATGGGTGATGAACAAACAAACCTCACCAGTTTCAGTCAGGGAGTGCTCTTCCTCTCCGAGCTTTTGCTGGATCACGCTCCTTACTTTGTGGTTGACCAGCCCGAGCCTCTGGAGCTCCGAACCGGCACGCCGCTGCGTGATCGGGTCCTTTCAACTCCGGGTCTTCCGGAGGGTTACATAAAAATTGCAGACCGGATTGGTTCAGACAAAAATGAGGTTCTTTTTTACGAACCCATTTTTCCCAAAAACGAATTAATCAAACTCATTTACGCCATGGCGGTTACACTTAAAGTGCAGGCAGGCCAGACTCCCTACATTACCCCGGATGTTTTTCTGGCGTTTTTGGCTGCCCTGGAGGGAAAGTGGGAGAATGAAGTCATGGATCAGAAAGGAAGAACACTGGTTAGGCAATATTTGAAATTGCGCAAAAAAGGGAGAAGTCAGGAAGCGATTCTGGGATCGAATCCTCTCTTTCGTAATCTGCCGACTGAATTCCCATTCTTGGGCAACTTACTTTCATTTGATATTCAAGAGCTGCTGGAGCTGGTGGAGATCGAGAGGGTCATTCCGCGTTATTTTAGGGGGGGTGGGGAGGAGCTCATGGCTGAACAACTGCGCCGCAACCCGCACTATTATGAACAGCTTGCAGAACTGAAGGATCGGAACCTCTAGTTCTTAATCCTTAGTTCCCCTCCCAGTCCTATGCCTTCTAACGCTTC
>JAZFXQ010000095.1:0-7077 GCA_036448795.1 Candidatus Margulisiibacteriota bacterium
TTTAGGAGTTTCTCAATAATTGCGAGGGTTTCTTCAACCTGAAAAGGTTTCTTGATGATCCCGTCAACTTTATGTTCTTTTCCCACAATTTTGGCCACATCTTCATTTATCCCGGTTAAGAAAACTACCGGGATCTTAGGATGTTGTAGTTTGACAATTTTAAGGAATCCAAACCCGTCGATTTTGGGCATATTTATGTCTGCCAGAATAAGATTAAAAGAGCCCGGATCCTGATTGAAACGCCTCAGGCCTTCTTCTCCATCCCCGGCAGCGGTCACCTGATAACCCTTATCCTTCAGCATCTGGGTAAGGATGCTGCGCATGCTTTTCTGATCATCGATAATTAAAATGTGTTTAGCCATACGATAGTATTCTAATGTTTAGAGAAAAGGAAGTCAACCTTTGAAAAAACTTGACAAAGCCCTTGGGCCGTATTATAATTGTGAATAATTTCACAAATGAAGCACATACCCGAAAAAACCATCAAGCGCCTTTCATTATATTATAGATATCTGTACTTTCTCTCTCAGCAGGGGACGGTGAACATCTCTTCCAGGAGCCTGGCCGATCTCCTGGAGGCCAATCCCTCCCAGATCCGAAAGGATCTTTCTTACTTCGGCGAATTTGGCAAAACCGGGACGGGCTATAATGTTCCTGAGCTGAAAAGACAGATCGCAAAGATATTGGGGTTGGAGCAGGGTCGGAAGGTGGCCATTATCGGGATGGGCAACTTGGGTATGGCCCTTACCGCCTATAAAGGCTTTGAGGTATTAGGTTTCCAGGTGGTGGCGATTTTTGATAATTCTTCGCGTAAAATCGGTAAAAAATACAGAGGAAGAATTTGCCAGGATATGAAGAATTTTGCCCAGGCGGTGAAGCGCGATAAGATCGAGATGACCATCTTAACTGTTCCGGCTGAGGTTGCTCAAGAGGTGGCTGCTGCAGTTGTCTCAGCCGGGATTAAGGCCATCTTGAATTTTGCCCCGGTGCATCTGAATGTCCCTAAAGATGTTCGGGTAAGCAATGTGGATCTGGCGAGCGAGCTTAAAAGTCTATCTTTCTATGTTTCGGGGCTGAGGCGGCCCCGTAAAAAAGAGTTGACAAGGAAGCGGGGATAGCCTAAAATTACAGGGTCGGGTTTGATTGTGATTTTTTTCACGAATTGGAGCAGAAATCAACTGTGGCAGAGTATTTTGTAAGCAGCGCCAATTTTAGCAAACTTGTCGAGAGGCTTTTAGAGGGATCAAAAGTTGTCGCCCCCATTGAAGAACTTGGCAAGCCGCATCTTGAGGAAATTACCCCAGATAATATCGAAAAGATCCAGCTCTTTGGATTCCGCGCGGTTGAATCGTTTAAATCCTATTTTTTCACGCTAACCGAACGAGTATCTAAATATTTTGGCAAAGAAGATGGTCCTCGAGGCGAGAATTTGACTATTTTAGGGGCGCGGGGCTGTGATCTGGAGGGGTTGGAGATCTTGGACCGTGTATTTACCGAGGATGATTTTCAAGACCCGTTCTATATCGCAAATCGTGAAAAGACCCTTATCATTGGAGCAGATTGCACGGATTGCGGAGAGACCTGCTTTTGCACCCTGGTCAAAGGCCAGCCTTACCCGGTTAAACTTTTCGATATAAATCTTTGCCCGCTTGAAAATGGTTTCGGGGTCGAGATTGGAACCGATAAGGGAAAGAAATTGGTCGAAAAAAATTCGGATTTGTTCATAGGAACCACCAAAGCTTCATTGGAAGGGAAAGAGAAAAATCGGAAAAAGGTTAAAGATTTGTTGGCAGAGAAAAACAGGGATTATCAGATAAAGCTAGATCTTTCTGATATTCACAAAAGAAATCTGGAGAATAAAATCTGGAAAACACTCACCAAGGATTGCGTGGAATGCAGTGCCTGCAATTTTATCTGTCCGACCTGTTCCTGCTTCCTGCTTTTGGATCAAGAGACGGGAAAAAATAGTGAAAGATATAAGATCTGGGATGCCTGTTTGAAGACCGGTTATGCTGGAGTAGCGGGGGGAGCTAATCCCCGCGGCAAACTTTATCAAAGGCTGCAGAATCGTTACCAGTGCAAATTTGACTATTCATTTGATCGGCTGGCGCGCTTTACCTGTGTGGGCTGCGGCCGCTGTATTGATGGCTGCGCCGGTAAAATTGACATGCGCAAGATTTTTGTCGAGCTTGAAAAACAGGTGCCGCTCACGGCAAAGTTGAAATAAAATGCACGAGAATCCTTATCGTCCAATAAAAGCTAAAATAGAAAAGGTTATAGATGAGACGCCGAGCATCAAGACCTTGGTGTTGCGGCCAGAAGAACCGATGAGCTTCTTGTCCGGCCAGTTTATGCAGGTTGGTGTTCCGGGGATGGGAGAATGTCCATTCACACCTTCCTCTGATCCCAAGAAAACCGAAACAATTGAATTTAGCATTATGAAAGCTGGGAGCGTCACTGCAAAACTGCATGAGATGAAGGAAGGGGAGATCCTTGGCGTTCGCGGCCCTTATGGAAAACCTTATCCCATAAAGGATTTCTATGATAAGGAAATCTATGTGGTTGGAGGCGGGGTAGGGTTAGCTCCCTTGCGCGCTTTTCTTTTTGCCCTTTTTCATGAGATTGATAATTTAAAGAAGATCGAGGTCCGCTTTGGGGCCAGGACCCCCAGCGATATTTCTTATAAAAAAGCCATTCCGAATTGGAAAAGGCACAAAAACACTAACATTGTTATGACAGTGGATGCAGGAGAGCCGGGCTGGAAAGGGAATGTGGGACTGGTAACCACTATTCTCAAAGATGGGGATGTGAAGGTCAAAAATGGAGTGGCCATTGTTTGCGGGCCTCCGATCATGATGAAGTTTGTCACCAAGCGGCTTTTAGACATGGGCTTTGCAGACAAGGATATATATCTTTCTATGGAAAAGAATATGAGCTGCGGGATCGGAAAGTGTTTTCATTGCAATCTTGGCAAGTATTTTGTGTGCAAGGACGGACCAGTCTTTACTTGGGAACAAATTAAGGATATACCTGACCCATGGTAGAAAAAAAGAAATCAATATGCCTGTTTTGTTCGCTCGGTTGCGGGGTTGCATTCAGGACTTCGGGTGAGCACGTAATTGCAATTGATTATGACAAGGAAAATCCGATCAACAACGGCTCGCTTTGTCCGCGGGGACACTATAATTTTGAGCTCTTGAACCATCCCTATCGGCTGACAGAGCCGCAAATCGGGAAGAGGAAAGTCTCCTGGAGCGAGGCCCTCTCTTTTCTGGGTCACAGATTAAAAGAGTTTGATCCTGACTCAGTTGGAATTGTTTTGTCTTCGATTTCCAGCAATGAGGATGCCTATCTGGCTGCCAAGTTGGCAAAGGTGTTGGGAATTAAGAACATTTGTGCTGCTGGAGATCCGGCCGATTTGGAAGCCTATCAAGGTTACAAGTGGGAAGTGGCTGGGGCAGAGCTTTCCAAAGTCGAGGAAATTGGCAAAGGGGAGGCCTTGCTTGTCATTGGTGATATCCTGACCCGTTCTCCGGTCCTTTCGAAAAGAGTAAACCAGGTCAAATATGGTAAAAGAGGGAATAAGATCATCGTTATCGATCCAAATAAAACACACACTTCTTGGTTTGCAACCACCCATCTAGCAAACCGACCCGGAACAGAGGCGCTGCTTTTGGCAGCCATGATAGAAGTTATTGCTCAAGAAAACAAAAAGGGAAAGATAGATATTAATCTAGAAAAAGCCGCTAAAACCGTTGGCATTTCCCAAGAAGCAATCATAAAAGCAGCCAAGGATTTCAATAGAGCTGCTTCAGGGACGATTATTTTTGTGCCTGGGCCGACCAAGCAAAGGAATGATCTAATTAACTATTTTATCAAAATCTTGGCCAGTCTTTCGGCCAACAAGAAATATATAACATTTTATGGTTTCGGAAATAATCTTGGAGTCAATACAGTTTTAGATCAAATGCTTGAGGGGCATGCTTCATATCCTGAGATATTAAAAAAGATCGAAAAGGGCCAGTTGAAGGCCTTGCTTATGCTGGGAGAAGATATTTCGGCATCTCATCCGGATCTTGGGAAGAAAATACGAAATCTTAAGTTTATTGCCATGTCAAACTATTTTACTACCGATCTGGTTGATGAGGCAGTTTTGCTTTTGCCTCTGGCGAGCCATCTGGAATGTTCGGCAACCTATACTTTGGCGGATGGGAGCATGGTAAAACCAGGACCGGTTGCTCCCAAAGTTGGGGCAAAATCGAACCTGGAAATAATCGCTTCACTTTTAAGTACGGAAGTAGGGCTTGAAAAAATTTCGCAGGAGACTAAAGAGGTTCTTAGCAAGGGGGCGCCCTTAGAGAAAGTAGATTTGAAACAAAAATTATCCGAGGCTCAGAAAATAACAACTAAGGAACAAGTTCCACAGTTAAATATTTCGCATTTTGGAAATAATGCTCTGGTTAAGAATTTCTTTTGGTATAAGGTGAACAATAAAGGTGGCTAAGCGAGTATATCTAAACTTGGATCTGTGTTGTGGCTGCCGAAGCTGTACCGCGGCCTGTGCCTATGGCCATCATATTCAATCTCTTTTGGGACACGCAAAAATTGAGGTGGAGGTTGCCGAGCTTCCGCTGCACTGCCTGCAGTGTGAGCAGCCGGCCTGTGCCGAAGCTTGCACGAATGAGGCTATGCAAAAGCAGGAAGACGGCATGGTTCAACGAAGTCATTTTAAATGCGTGGGGTGCAATTCCTGTGCTGTGGCTTGCCCTTTTGGGGTCATTCAGCCTGATCTGGATAAGCATATTGTTCCCAAATGCGATCTGTGCATCGATCGTTTAGAGGAAGGAGAGATCCCGAGATGTGTGCAGAGCTGTACATCCGGGGCTCTATCTTTCGAAGAAGTGGATGAGCAGGTGATGGATGAAAGCAAAAATCTTGCTTCAGTAAGAATGCTCTCAAATTTTATTGGAAGGAGGAGATAAAAATGGGTAAAGCAGAAGAACACATGGATAAAGCTTGTTCATGTCTGAGAATGGGGAAATTCAGGGACGCCATAAAAGAATACAAGGAGGCCCTCAAGGCCGATCCCAAAAATGCCGTGGCCCATAAAAGTTTGGGGGGGCTTTATTACCGGCAGACCATGCTGGATGAAGCAGTTTCAGAATACAAGACAGCTGTTATGTTAAATCCCAAGTATTCTGATGCGCATTATGAGTTGGGGATTGCTCTCTATCGTAGGGGGGAGCTTGAAGAAGCAATTAAATCCTTTGATGAAGCCATAAAGATCAATCCCAATTTCCACATTGCGCGCTACTGGCTGGGTCTCTCCTACTACTATATTGGGAGGCTGAAAGAAGCCATCGAGTCCTTCAAAGCTGCGATCGCCAAGGAGCCAAAGATTGCCATAGCGCACTACCATTTGGGAATTGCTTTTGCACGCGAGGGGAAGACAAATGAAGCTATTCAGCAATTTGAGAACTTCTTAAAGAAAGCCCCTAAAAGCGCTGCAGCGCATTATCATCTAGGAATCAACTATTATAATAAGGGGGATGTTGAAAAAGCGATTGTAAACTTCAAAGAAGCGGTTGAAATTGATCCCTCGGATGAAAGGTCGAAGAAAAATCTGGAAATGATCGAAGAGCTGAGGAGCAAGTTTTTCTGATCGAGTTATTAAAAATATTATTTTTCTTTTTAATTTTACCGGGCTTTTTGTTTACAGCTTTGGTCGGGCTTATCTCAACTTGGATAGATAGAAAAGTCACAGCCCGGGTGCAGTGGAGAAAGGGGCCGCCATGGTATCAGCCCTTTGCGGACGTCTTAAAGCTGCTGGGTAAGGAAACCATTGTTCCAGAGGGCGGATCGGTAATCACCTTTCTTTCGGCGCCCCTGGTCGGTCTGACCGGAGTGGTCCTGGTTTCAACCATGCTCTGGTTAATTAATCTTGATCCCAAAGGAAGTTTTGTCGGAGATCTGATCGTGGTGATCTATCTTTTAACCCTTCCTTCCTTGGCCCTGATCATCGGCGGTTCAGCCTCTCGCAATCCCCTCTCGGCTCTGGGATCCAGCCGAGAAATGAAACTGATCCTGGCTTATGAGCTTCCTTTTATCCTGGCAGCTTTTACGGTGGTGGCCAAAGCCGGCACCATAATTTTGGGAGGAATTATCGGATATCAATCCTGGCATGGAATGATGATCACCTACCCTTCCGGAATAATTGCTTTTCTGGTTTCTCTCTTGGTTACTCAAGCCAAGCTGGGCTACGTTCCTTTTGATATGCCAGAAGCAGAGCAAGAAATTTTGGGAGGGGTGCTTCTTGAATATTCGGGGCCTGCATTAGGGGCCTTTAAAATTACCAAAGCCATGCTCCTTTTTACTTTGCCGGTCTTTTTGATCACTTTATATATGGGAGGGATCGATCTCACTTCCTGGCTTGGGATTTTGTGGTTCGTGATTAAATATGTTATTATCCTGACTTTGATAATTTTAATTAAGAACACTAACCCTAGAATTCGAATCGATCAAGCAGTTCGTTTTTTCTGGGGACCGATGACGGTTTTGGCAGCGATTGGCTTTATTTTAGCGTTGATGGGTTGGTAATATGGTAAATCTATTTAAATGGGGTTTAAAGAAATCACCGTGGGTTTTTCACCTGGGGGCTTCGGCCTGCAACAATTGTGATATCGAGATTTTGGACCTACTCACGCCTAAGTTTGACGTGGAGCGCTTCGGGATCGTTTTGGTTGGCTCTCCCAGGCATGCGGATGCGCTTTTGGTCTCGGGGATTGTGAATCGGCATTCTATTGAAAGAGTTAGAAGGGTTTATGAACAAGTTCCTGCGCCAAAGTTAGTCATTGCCATTGGCGTCTGTGCTTGTACAGGAGATATGTTCAGGGATAGCTATAATTACGTCAAGCCGGTGGATGAGATAATTCCGGTAGATGTATATGTGCCGGGATGCCCACCTAAGCCGGAAGCCATTATTGCTGGCGTGGTCAAGGCCTTAGAGAAAATAAAATGAGTATAGTTCAGCAGATAAAAGATCAATTTAAGAATAAAGTAGACATCTTTGAGAAATCA
>JAZFXQ010000096.1:0-8308 GCA_036448795.1 Candidatus Margulisiibacteriota bacterium
CTAAACTTATAGTTCTTTATGGAAAAACCAATAAAAAGTTAGCTGTCCAATTAGAAAAAGATGCCAGATCAGTTAAAAAAGTGCTTGTTGATACAATCGCAAAAAATCATCCTCCTAACCCAGGCGCAGTTACAAATACGCAATATGATTCTTGCATAAATTTTCTAGATCATTTTAATAAGAAAATTTACACACTAAATTATGACCTGCTTCTTTATTGGGTTCTAATGCACTCTAATTCCGACAAATCAAAAACATCTATTAGATGTGACGACGGATTCCGACACCCAGAGGAAGATGACAAAGAACCTGATTATGTTACTTGGGAAATTGAAAATACTTGGAATCAAAACATCAGCTACTTACATGGCGCATTGCATTTATTCGATTGTGGTAGCGAATTAAAAAAGTTCACCTGGATAAGGACAGGAATAAGCCTTATGACTCAAATTAAGGATGCGCTTGATCATGAAATGTATCCATTAATTGTTGCTGAGGGTACAAGCAAACAGAAAAAAGAAAAACTTATGAAGAGCGCCTATCTGCTGCGAGGCCTTAAGAGCATCGCCTCTATAAAGGGAGCTCTTTTTACGTATGGCTTTTCCATGTCAGATAATGACGATCATGTATTACGAATAATTATAAAAAGCAAAATAAGTAAATTATGTGTAAGTCTTTATGGAGATATCAACTCAAAAGAAAACAAAGCTATAATATTACGAGCCACTAGGATTGCTGAAGCTAGACCCAAAGAACACCCCCTAGAACTCATTTTTTACGACGCTAATACAGCTAATGTTTGGGGCTAGAATATTAGCTCGACAATAAATATCCCTTCACCTTCAACCACCGGCGATGAATCTTATAATCCGGCAGGACCTCAGCCACCCTGCGCCAGAAGTGTTTGGAATGATTACGCTCAACAAGATGGACTAATTCGTGGACAATTACATAATCAATGACTTCCGGCGGCGCCAATATAAGACGCCAGCTGAAATTAAGCCCGCCCCTGGCCCCGCATGACCCCCACCTTTTGTTCGCCTCCGTGATCCTGATCGATCGCGGCCTTAAACCAGTCAGATCACTAAAATATTTGCAGCGTTCGGGGATCCTGTTCCGCGCCAGCTCGCGCCAGGCCTGTTTCTCAGCTTGAGACAAGACCAGCCGCCTGGGCCGACTGGAAATTTCCGCGATCTTGCGCTCGATCCAGCGCCTCTTTTGCTCAACAAATCTTAAAATGCGAGCTTCTGGAAATCTATGCGGCGCGCGGATGACCAGCTCAGCCTTTTCTGTAACGATCAGGCAAACTGACCTGCGGTTCGAGCGGATAAGTTTAGGATATTTCAACAACCTTTTCGCGGGTTTTCCCTCCCCTTACGATCCTGAGCTTGTCGAAGGACTCGGGGCATGCCTTCTTCCCTTTACGAAAATATATAATGGGCGAGCAGGCCGGCAAGGGGCGGAACGATCAGGGTGCAAGCGTACCTTATTAAGGCAGGACGCAAGCCAACCAAACCTATTTCCAGGGGGAGCCGGGTAAGCTGCCACACTGACCAGGCAGTAAGATACCCGACCACCGCGCCGATCCCCGCTCCAGCCTTATAAAATGAGGCCACCACCGGAAAACTTACATAGGGGCCTCCGGGGGTAAGCGCGCCGGCAAAGCATCCTATGAGAATCCCCTTAATGCCCGCCTCCCTCCCCAACCATTTTACAATGAATTCCTTTGGAATAAGCACCTGCGCCAGGCCCGCAACCACAAAAGCAAAGATAAGAAGAGGCAAGACCCCAATAAACATCTTCAATCCGACCTGAAGCCCTAAAAAGTGGGTGCCGCCCCGGAAATAGGCCACCAGCAGTAATGCCAGGGACAAGACCGCCATAAAAATTGTTGCACCTAACATGATCCCTCCTTGCCTGCAGTTTTAAATTCTATCATTCGACTACGCTCGGCACAAGTCGCTCGGGGTTCGCGCATCCCCTACTCCATTGACAGAAAAAGCTGGTAGTGGGAGAATAAAGGCGGTTATGCAAATAAAAAGGGCGGTTTGCGCCTTATTAGTGTTAAGTTTTATCTCAACCTTTGTCGGCGCCGAAATGAAATACGGCCAGCTGCAGGAAGAAGAAACCGTAGAATCCCTTAAGCAAGAACTCCGGATCGCGCAGTATAATGCTGAGAAGAGGAACCCGGATCACGCCGCCTTCTGGTGCATTATCCCCGGGGGAGGTCAGGTTTACAACGGGCAATATCTAAAAGCCGTGGTTGCCTATTGTGCGGTCCTGCTCTCTGCCCTGGCGGCCTGGGGCAACGCAAGTTATGCCGGTCTGGCGGTAGCGGTCTGGACTTATTCAGCCTACGATGCACATAGCACCGCCAAAGAGTATAATAAAAATCTTAAGAAAAAATACGGCCTTTCCTCGATCCAGCTCCTGGATACCGCCTCTTTGAATTCTACGCTCTGATTTTTATCGCCTCTAATATTTCGTTCAGGGCCTTTTCTTGTTCTTTTCTCTCGACCTCGACAATAGAAACATCTTTTCTTTTCTTGATCTGATCCGTAAACGGATTACTGGCCATCATGATCGTTCCCAGAACTTTCTTGGGACTGTCCAGCGCCGCCAGAATTGCGTTTCGGATGTTTTCAGAGAACAATTCCATCTTCCCGATCTCATCAATAACTATGATGTCGGCATATTGAATAGCATCCTGGATGGCGCGCAATCCGATCGATTCGAGATTTTCAATGCTCACCCCGTATTTGCTGACCCGAAAAGGGCCTTTGAAATCGATGTGGGAAAGGATCGCTTCGCGGCCGTCCAAAGAGGTTATCTTGAAACCCTTCCGCACTCCGCCCTCGCGGATCTCGGAGGTGTGAAAGCCGCCAGCTTTGATACCCTTCAACTGCTTGAGGACGTCTTTGATGATCGTCGTTTTGCCGCAGCCGGGGGGTCCAGAGAGGAGGATGTTATCGGCCAATAAAAACACCCTTATGGTAAAAATATTCCTTTGGCTTAATGGATGAGAGCTTATGTTTATCCCTGAATTCATCCAAAAGACCAAAGTTCTCATCAAGATAAATTACCTGGAGATCTTCGCCTTTTATTTTATATTTACCCAGGAACTGCCCCCCGATATGGCCGTCCTCAAATTTCGCCACAACCACCTCTCCCGGGTAAAACCAAACTTCATATACCCCGAACGTGGTTGATCCCAGAACGGGTTTACCGTGAACGATATCCGTGATATTGGATGACAAGTAGTCTATGACTTTTTGCTCTTCCTGGGTGGGGCGAAGAGCAGTGGTGCTCACTAACTCAAAATACCCATTCTGGTTCCAGGTGTAGGTATCCGAAACACCGGAATAGCTGATGCTCAGCTGACCCGGCCCGGGAAAGGTGGGCACGCCGTTCCGGGTAAAGTGCCCGCCCTTGAACTTAACCGGCACTAATTTACCATTATCATAAGCAAAAATGATGAAATATTGATATTTGGCTTTTTTATTAATATCGGAGAGCGAAAGAAAGATCTCCATTTTATTGTCTGAATTGATATCTTTGAGGAAAACACTCGGATCACTTGAAAGACGAAATGGATTAATATAATAAGCCTTAAAATAATATTTGCCGGAATCATCCTGCGCCAGGATCATAAGATCGCTGGACAATTTTATCCCATCCTTTTCATAAACGATCTTTCCTTCTGCATCCGCCGGTCTTTCTTTGCCGGACACGGAACAAAGAACCACCAGCTCCTCTCTTCCATCATTATCAATATCCGCCACGGCTTTTGATCTTCTTATAATTACTTTCTCCGCCTTCAAAAGCGATTTAACGATTTTCTCAATATCCACGGCTTGCAACTCTTTAGGGGGCGGCGGCGGCTTCGCCATGGCATAAGCTGATGAGACCATGAGTGCAAACAATACAAGGATGGATAATGTCTTCTTCATACCCCAAATTCTATCACTCGACTTCGCTCGTGACAAGCACCTCGACAGGCTCGGTGTAAACGCCCTTTCCTTTCAAATGACGAATTACCAATTAATTAATGACGAAATAAATTCCAATGGCCCAATGAACAAATTGGAATTTGAGAAATTGGTCATTATTTCGTCATTCTGATTTGGTCATTCGGATTTAATAAAAAGCGCCCTTTATCTTTTCTATACAAGGGCCAAGAAGGGTTTGGAAGGGTTTGGAAGGCAAAAGAGGGCTTAGTCAGGGTCAAAGTCGATCTTGCTGGGCCAGTATAATCCCACGTTATAACAGTCATCATCGTCTATGTAAAAGCTCGCCATGATATTATAGCGGTCATAGAGCCACATGTAGAAAATGGAGCCGGTCTTTACCCGATCCGCATCCCCCAGAAGGCCTCTGACCTGTGTTGCGGTCATGTCCGGCCGGATGCCGCTCAACTCATCATTGCCCTTGGCAGAAACCACCGCCACCACTTCCTCAGACGGCTGTTCAAACAGCACTCTCCGCTCAACCGGATAATAATCGTATACCAGATATACATCTTGATAATAAATGGATCCGGGCTGGCCCAGGACTGAGATGACCTCATTGGTCGAATCACCTAAACTGACCCCGATAAAAGTCCTCGCGGGCAAGGTCGTGGTCGTAGTCGTGGTCGTGGTCGTAGCCGTGGTCGTGGGCGTGGGTTCATGGAAGACCGAGCAGCCGGAAAAGATGATCACCAGGGCCATGAATAGTAAAATACTTCTCATGCCCCAAATTCTATCATTCGACTACGCTCATGACAAGCATCTCGACTTCGTTTACCCTGAGCTTGTCGAAGGGCTCGAGGCAAGCGCCCTTTAATTAACAATTAACAATGACTCAATTAACAACGTGGTATCGCTTCGCGATATTATTTTAATAATTCATCCGCCGTAGGCGGATACATTGTTGTTAATTGTTAATTGGGAAATTGTTAATTGAAAAAAAGCCCTTTATCTTTTTTAATCAAGAAGGGAAAGAGGGGTAAGAAATACTATATCTTAAGTTCTTTGCGAAGCAGATCGGACATCCCTGGCCGTACACCTTTAAAATATGTTTCCCATCTTTCTAAATAATCTAAAATAGAAGATTGTTTGCCAACTTTATGGATCGCTATTATAGAAGCTGCCTTTCGAACTTCATCATTATTATATGCTTCAGATAAATGAGATGGATTAGGCTTGGTTACTAAATAAATAATTACAGCAATTGCTCTAGCATCAATCATAGGATCTTTTGACAATTTAATAAGCAATTCTTTTCCCCCGCTTACTAAAGCTATTTTCCTCATATCTTCAAAAGGATTACCTATAATTATTTCATTTTTTGTCTTTTTTGGAACTTTTGGATCATTCAATATATCATAATCAATATCAATCTGTAATTTATTTCTGAGCAGTAAAACTAATCCTGTTATCGGAGCTTGATAACCTTCACATTTATGTTGAATTATTCTTAATTTTTTTATATCTTTTATATGAGACCTTAATACTTCAGGATGTTCTTCAAGTATTGCCTTCATTACATAAAGCGCCAGATTTTTTTCAGACATTGGTGCGGATCCATGGACAAATTTGAAAAGTCTTGGAATTGCAGGATAATAACCCATCTCCTCCAATGCCTCAAGCACAATACGTCTTCTCTCAGCAGAGGCAGAAGGCAAAAAGAAATGATCAAAAACTTTATCCCCCGCCTCGAAAACTTTCATTTTTCCTAAAGCCCAAATAACCGGAATAACCTGCTCGGGATTATGGCGAAGAATCGGATTATGCCGGGGATCCAATAACTTGATGGTTGCCTTTTTGACATGTGGTTTAACGCTCCCAAGATCATGAATCCATTTTGCATGGTGATGATCCCAACAACCCCTCTTTGCGGTAATTACAACATAATTTTGCAATAAATCTTTTCTTATTGTGCGTGTAACCCTGTTATAGAGCTTCCGCAAAATCGGGAATAATTTGGCTTGATCAAACTTTTTAGGGGCCCCCATTAATATGTTCTTATAACTTGTAACATGCATACTAATAATATATCGAACCGTTTTTCAGGAAATTTCACTTCAAAATGAAATTCAGGCGGCTTTTTGTCGATAAATAAACGTGACGATCTTAACCCAAAAAGCAGCCTTTATAAAAAGCAAGCTTCAAGACCTGCCCTCGATCCGTTTGGTCTCGAACGGGATCAACGTGGGCCGCACTAAAGTCCTCTGCAGAAATGCCATCAAGGGCAAAACTGTCAAAGACCAGGCGGTCCAGGCTGCCCGCGATTATGCCGTAGAAAGGCTTTACCATTTCACACAAATTGGGATGGATCTGACCAAACTTTCGGGCAAAGAACTATCTATTTCCCGGGAAGAGGAAACGACCGAAGTAACCAGCCTCAAAAAGAACCGCTTCTCCCGCGCCCATTATGAATTCAATTACTGGGTCCAGAACTATACCCGGCGCGTCAACGCCGTGACCGCCCTCTTCTCCTACGGCGGAGCAGCCCTGATCAAACAGTTCATTCCCATGGACGAAGGCGCTCAGCAGGGCATCAACTGGATGTTTGTCGGGGGAACCGCCCTGCTTGGATCCTATTATTCACAAGAAGTCTATGCTCTCTACAGCTGGGTGCATGACAAGATCAAGGCAGATACCTTTAAGGGCAAAATAAAAAGAGTGCTGGTCACGAATTTCATATTCAATCCGATCATCTTTAACCCGAGGCACGTCGCGATCGAAAGGTTCCTGGCAGGAGCAAGCTTTCTGGGACTGGGCGGCACTTTTATGCGGGGAGCAAAGATGTGGGCGGGCGCTCTGATCCCTATCACCATCATTGATTATATCATCAATAATAAGGTGCCCAAGAAATACAAATTTTTAGCGATCGAAGCGGTCAACCTGGCCTGGGCAACTTACGCCGCCATCGTTTCACTGCTCAATTAGTGTCCCACCAAAGGCCTTTTTTCTGCTCCCTCGCCTCCCTCTGCAGCTTCAAAAACAGCTCCTGATACTTCACATTCGGCGGAATGGTCATGACCTGGGCATTGCCCTAAATTCTAGCCATACTTCCTCTTCAAAAATATCAAATACAAAGCCAAAACCAATGTAATACAATTGGCACCGATTATTGGTAGGGAATTCAAGAAAAGACCATAAATTGCCCAGAGCGTGACCCCACACGCCAGCAATAAACACATCGCGATCGAAATATCCTTCGTATGTTTAGTTGTGTGGGCTTTAACGACCTGCGGTACAAATGCCGCGGTCGTCAGACAAGCCGCGAATATGCCTATAAAAAAGATGTGGTCCATCCGCTATTCCCCCATCACTTTAACTATTATCCTTTTCTTCCTCTGCCCATCAAATTCTCCATAAAACACCTGCTGCCAGGGTCCAAAGTCCAACTGGCCCTTGGTGATGGGAATGGTTACTTCGTGGTGGAAAAGGATAGATTTTAAATGCGCGTCAGCGTTCGTCTCACCCGTCCGGTGATGCGCGTAGCCCTGCTTAAACGGTGCGATCTTTTCCGCCCATTCCAGAAAATCCTGCTTGATCCCCGGCTCTTCATCATTGATGAAAATCGAGGCCGTAATGTGCATGGCCGAAACCAGGACCAGGCCCTCTTTGACCCCGGATTTACGGACGATCGATAAAACCTCGTCCGTAATGTTCACGATCTCTTTTTTGTTCTTAGTGGTGAAATATAGGTAGTCTGTGTGGGTTTTCATGGGAACTATTAGGCTATTTCGATCAGCTCTATCTCAAAACTCAAAGTCTTCCCCGCCAGAGGATGGTTGCCGTCAAGGGTCACGCTGGTTTCGGTCGCTTCCGCGATCCTGACCACCATCGATGCTCCGTCCGGACCGCTCATCTTGAGCTGCTGACCAACCTTGGGATCAAGATCCGGAGGCAATTCCTTCCGGTCCACGACCAGCATCCGTTCCTTCTGGAAAGAACCATAGGCCTCTTCTGGTTGAATTGCGGTAGTCTTCTTTTCGCCCGGGCTCATCCCAAGTACTGCTGCTTCAAACCCCGGGATTATCTGTGCCTGGCCAATTATGAATTCAAGCGGATCGCGGTCAACAGAGCTGTCAAAGATGGTGCCATCCTCTAATTTGCCGGTATAATGAACCTTAACCGTGTCTCCCTCTTTTGCCTTCGCCATTTTTTTACCCCCCCTTCGCGCGTCTCGAGACATTCTACCCCTCGACTCATCTTTATGCAAGTCCTGCGTTCGCTCGGGGCAAGCCCCTCGACAGGCTCGGGGCGAGCAAGTCCTTGACATATTATATATCACTATGTTAACATATGCAAAGTAA
>JAZFXQ010000097.1:0-2942 GCA_036448795.1 Candidatus Margulisiibacteriota bacterium
CTTGAGTTCAGGCAGTTTCATGGATTATTTTTTTGCGTGAGAGACGATATAGTTAATCGTGTCTCCAATGGTTCTAGTCTTTTCCGCATCCTCGTCAGGAATTTCCATTCCAAAAGATTCCTCAAGAGCCATCACCAGTTCTACGGTATCTAAGGAATCTGCCCCTAGATCATCTACGTAGGATGCCTCCCGAGTAACTTCAGATTCGGAAACCCCCAACTGCTCCACTACCACTTTCTTGACTTCTTCATAAACCTTTTGTTCGTCCATGTTTTCACCTCCTTTTTATGTTACATGTATATTCCGCCATTGACCCTTATAACCTGACCGGTTATATAATCGGCAGCGCTGCTTGCCAGGAAAAGTGCCGCCGCAGCTACGTCTTCTGGTTGCCCCAGTTTTCCCAATGGGATCTGCTCCAGCATTTTCTTTCTTATCTCCTCCGGGATTTTATCCGTCATGGCAGTTTGGATAAATCCCGGGGCAATTGCGTTTACGGTCACTCCTCGGGGAGCCAGCTCCCGTGCCAAAGTTTTAGTCAAGCCAATTACCCCTGCTTTGGAAGCGGAATAATTAGCCTGTCCCACGTTTCCCATCTCTCCCACAACGGATGCGATGTTGATAATTTTACCGTAGCGCTCCCTCATCATCAAGCGAGAAATCACTTTGCACAGGTTAAAGACCCCCCCTAGATTTATTGAAATGACTGTATCCCAGTCATCTTTCTTCATTCTAATGAAGAGGTTGTCCTTGGTGATCCCAGCATTATTGACTAAAATGTCTATCTTTCCCATCTCTTCGATCGCTTTTTTAACCCCCGCTTCGACTTCGGAAAGCTCTGCCACGTTTATTTTTAGAGGGATGGCTTTTACCCCCATTCCTTTTATTTCATTTGCAGTGTCCGTGGCCAGCTCTAGATTAATATCGGAAACAATGATATTTGCTCCTTCTTTTGCCATAGCTTGAGCAATAGCTTTTCCAATACCTTGGGCAGCACCGGTCACTAAGGCAACTTTGTCTTTTAGTTTCATGGCTACACCTCTAAATATGTTTTAACTTCTGCCTTCCTGTTAATCCTCTGAATTAATCCAGAAAGGACCCTTCCCGGCCCAACTTCTATAAAACTGGTGATCCCATCATCAAGCATCTTTTTAATCGAATCTTCCCAGAGAACTGGGTGGGTCACCTGTTTTATTAATAATTCTCTGATCTCAGATGCTTTGGTTGTATAATCTGCAGTAACATTTGCCACAAGTGGGATTTGTGCATCCTTTATTTGGATTTTGTCCAATTCCAATTTCAGCTTTTGAGCGGCTGGTTGCATAAGGGGGCAGTGAAAGGGCGCGCTAACTTGAAGAGGAACAGTCCTTTTGGCGCCGGCTTCTTTGCAAAGTTTGGTCGCTTGCTCTACGGCTTGCTTTTTTCCTGAAATAACAATCTGTCCGGGTGAGTTGAGGTTAGCGGCCGAAACCGTACCCAGGGTCGAGGCTTTTTTACAGCATTCCCCGACTTGCTCTTTGTTCATGCCTACGATGGCTGCCATGCTTCCTTCACCCAGAGGAGTCGCTTCTTGCATAAATTTGCCTCGAACATGAACAACCTTTACCGCATCCTGAAAGGATAGGGCCGCGGCCGCGACCAGCGCGGAATATTCTCCCAGGCTGTGTCCGGCAACCGCTGCTGGCATTGGCACACCCTTGGATTTTAAAAGCTCAAAGGCGGCTACGCTCACAGTTAAAATCGCCGGCTGGGTGACCTCGGTTTTCATTAATTCTTCTTCCGGGCCTTCAAAGCAGAGCTTCTTAAGGTCAAGACCCAAGATCTCGCTTGCCTGATCTAGATGTTTTTCAGCTAGGTCTTTTCCCATTCCCACGGACTGTGAGCCTTGGCCTGGGAAAACAAATGCTGTTTTCACTTTTATCCTCTTATCTCCTGTAACTTTTTGGTCAGCAGGGGAACATACTCGAATAAATCTCCAACAATTCCGTAGGAAGCGACTTTAAAGATCGGTGCGTCCGGATCTTTATTGATCGCCACGATGGTATCGGAAGACTGCATTCCCACCAGATGCTGGATCTTTCCAGAAATTCCACAAGCAATGTAGAGCTTCGGGGCAACCGTTTTTCCGGTTTGTCCAACCTGGTGGTGGGCGGATATCCAGCCCGCATCCACTGTGGCGCGCGAAGCCCCGACTGCCCCACCCAGAACATGCGCTAGATCTTTGATTAATTTGAAGTTTTTCGCTTCCCCGATTCCGCGGCCGCCCGAAACAATGATTTCAGCTTCTACCAGATTAACTTTGATGCTTTCATCTTTTATAATTTCAATAAGCTTAACAATTAGGTCTTCATCATTTATAACCGGATTGAATTTAATTAATTCTCCTTTTTTCCCTTCTTGCTTGTCAGGTTTTCTAAAAACTTTGGGGCGAACCGTTGCCATTTGGGGTCGATGCTTGGGAGAAATAATGGTTGCCATGATATTTCCACCAAAGGCCGGACGGGTCTGCTGAAGGATTTTCTTTTCGGGATCAATTGATAACCCTGTGCAATCAGCTGTTAATCCTGCGCCTACACGGATCGCTAGTCGCGCGGCTAAATCTCTGCCGATAGTAGTTGCGCCCAGAAGTAAAATTTCCGGTTTAAATTTAATAATTAGCTCGGCAATAGCGCGGGTGTGGGGGAGGGATTTATAGTCTTTAAGTTCATCGTGGTGAAGCAGGTAAACTTTGTCAGCACCGTAGGCAAAAAGGTGATCTGCCTCTTCTTCGATTTCTTCCCCTCCGCATAGAACCGCCGAAAGATCGGTTTTCAGATCATTTGCTAACTTTTTTCCTTGGCCTAGAAGTTCATAAGCAACTGGCTGGATTTTCCCTTCGCGCTGTTCAGCAAAGATCCATATTCCTTTATAGTGGCTTATATCTGTGCTGGTTTCCTTTTCGG
>JAZFXQ010000098.1:0-8202 GCA_036448795.1 Candidatus Margulisiibacteriota bacterium
GCAGAGGATATCGATCTTGAAGAAACGGTTCTGGAAGTTTTGACCAAACCTGAGGATTTTGAAAAAGTAAGGGATGCTCTAAAACAGAAGGGTTACGTTCCCTCGACCGCAGAGGTTTCCATGTTCCCTCAATCCACCATTAAGTTGATCGGCGAGGAGGCTCATAAGGTGATCAATTTGGTGAATTCATTGGAAGAACACGACGATGTGCAGAGTGTACATGCTAACTTTGATGTTCCGGATGAGATCCTCGAGCAGGAATCATGAAAATAGTTGCTGATTTACACATTCATAGCATTGCTTCCGGGCATGCCTATTCGACCATCGAGGAATATGTTGCCCAGGCAAAGAAGATCGGTCTAAAAGCGATCGCTATCACGGATCATGGTCCAGCCATGCCGGGAGGCCCGCATGATTACCATTTTCAAAACATGAGGATGATCCCGCAGGTTTTGGATGGGATCCGGATATACAGGGGGATTGAAGCAAATGTGATTGACGCGGAAGGAAACATGGATACTCCACCTGCGGACTTTACCAAGCTGGATATTGTCATGGTCGCCATGCATCCCCGTTGCGGCTATGAAAATGAAGGCGAGGAGAGGAATACCGAGGTGCTTTTGCGTGCGCTTGAAAAGTATCCGGAGATAAACGTGATCGCTCATCCGGGCAATCCGAAATACCCCATAAATGTTCAGAAGACAGTCGCCGCCGCCAAAGAAAAGGGAGTCCTGATAGAGATAAATAACAGTTCCTTTACCAGCCGGGCGGGGAGCTGGGAAAAGTGTTTAGACTTTGCCAGAGAGATAAAACGTCAAAATTGGAAAGTGATTATTGTGAGCGACTCCCATATTTCCACCATGCTCGGAGGGTTTGATAAGGCGCTTGAGCTTATAAAAGAAGCAGGTTTAACCGAAGAGCATGTGGTTAATACGTCAATGGAGCGGATTGAGAAGTATCTTTTAAAGAAATGATGAATGACCAGTTATACAATGATGAAATAATGATCAAATCCGAATCCCCAAGTTGGGCATTGAATAATTGGGATTTATTTCGTCATTTTGATTTCGTCATTCGGATTTAATCATGTACAAGTATTCTATCTTTGAAACATCGCTTGGCTTTATGGGAATAGTTGCTTCTCCCAAAGGACTCCACATGGTCATTTTACCCTGCAAAAGCGAAGACCAAGTGAAAAAGGTTTTAGGGGAGCATTATGCGGTTGAGATCTACCGCGATGATAAGAAATTGGCTGGGATCGCAAATAAGATCAAGAGTTTTCTGGAGGGTAAAATGATTGCTTTTCGAGAAAACTTTGATGTGGGTGGCGCAACCCCCTTTGAAATGAGGGTCTGGGATACTGTCTATGGAATTCCTTACGGAGAAGTAAGGTCCTATGCCTGGGTAGCGAAACAGATCGGGAATCCTAAAGAGGTCCGTGCGGTCGGGCAAGCCTTGAAGCGTAATCGCCTGCCCATCATTATTCCCTGCCACCGGGTCATCAATAAATCCGGTGATCTGGGAGGATTTGCAGGTGGAGTTGAGCTGAAACGCAAACTTTTGAGCATTGAAGGAAGGGTCTGGTAGATGTTAGCTAAACGCATCATTCCATGTCTGGATGTTGCCGAGGGCCGGGTGGTCAAGGGGGTCAAGTTTGTGGACCTTAAAGATGCGGGAGATCCGGTTGAGCTGGCAGCATTCTATGACAAGGAGAAAGCGGATGAACTTGTCTTTCTGGATATTACTGCTTCGGCCGAAAAAAGATACATCATGTTGGATGTGGTTAAAAGAGTGGCTGAAAAAGTATTTATCCCTTTCACGGTCGGGGGAGGGATAAAGGATATTGAGACCATGCGAAAGATCTTGGCGGCCGGAGCGGACAAGATCTCTATCAATACTGCTGCAGTTGCAGATCCAAAGCTCATCAAGCAGGCCGCCGATAAATTTGGAAGTCAGTGTGTGGTGGTCGCCATAGACGCCAAACGAGCCCCTATCCTCCGAAGCTCGAAGAGCGTAGGAGGATGGGAGGTATACACTCACGGAGGCAGGACCCCGACCGGTTTGGATGCGGTGGAGTGGGCTAAAAAGGCAGAATCATTGGGAGCGGGCGAGGTTCTTTTGACCAGTATGGACCGGGATGGAACGAAGATCGGTTATGAACTGGAGCTTACCCGGGCGATTGCGGATGCGGTCAAGATTCCGGTGATCGCTTCCGGAGGGGCGGGTGCCATCGAACATATTTATGAGGCTTTTATCAAGGGAAGAGCGGATGCCGCCCTTCTGGCATCGCTTTTGCATTATCGTGAACTTAGCATCAAGGAGATAAAAGATTATCTTGCCAATAAAGGGATTACTGTTAGAAGGTAAGAAAGCAGTTGACGGCGCATTGGATAAATATCTTCCCCGGAAAGGAAAACTTTCCCGGGCCATGCGCTATTCGGTCTTTGCGGGCGGGAAGCGCTTCCGACCCATGCTTTGCATGGCAGCTGCCAAAGCTCTAGGAAAAGATCCTAAAAGGGTCCTGCCGATCGCTTGCGCCATCGAGATGATTCACACTTATACCTTGATTCATGATGACCTTCCAGCCATGGATAACAGCGATTTTCGAAGAGGCAAGCTTACCTGTCATAAAAAGTTTGGTGAAGCCACTGCGGTCTTGGCCGGAGATGCCCTGAACGCTCTGGCTTTTGAAATTTTGGCAAGAGAGACAAAGAATTCGAAAGTGATCTGCGAGATCAGCCGGGCTTTGCTGCAGGTAGTTGCGGGACAGATGTTGGATTTGGAGCATGAAGGAAAAAGAGTAGGCCTGCAGACATTGAAAACCATCCACCGGAAAAAAACCGCAGCTCTGCTTTTGGCCTGCGTGCGTTCCCCGGCAATTTATCTTGGTACAACTGCAAAAGGATTGAGGGCTTTGACTTCTTATGCCGAACACCTTGGGATTGCCTTTCAAATCGCAGATGATATACTGGACGCTACTTCTACCAGAAAAAAATTGGGCAAACCGGTTAAGGCCGATATTAAAAAGGGATTTCCCTATATTGCAGGACTGGAAAGATCAAGAAAAATGGCTGAACAAGAAAAGAATCGAGCGGTTGTTGCATTAAAAATATTTGGCAAGAAAGCTTATATTTTAAGGGAGATCGCAGAGTTTGTGGTTGTGAGAAAAAAATAGGATGTATTACCCGAATGAACAAGAATTCATAAAATTATCAAAGACTGGCAATCTGATCCCGGTTTACAAAGAGATCGCGGCTGAAACACAATCTCCGGTCTCTGCTTTTAAAAAAATTGAAGGCGAATATTCTTTCTTGCTCGAATCGGTGGAAGGCGAGGAAAAGATCGCCCGCTACTCGTTCTTGGGAACCGTTTCAAAAAAGGAGCTCTACTCCTTCAGATCTTTTCCTGAGATCAGAAAGGTCCTTTCGCGATTTAACCCGGTGGTAGTCCCTGGGCTTCCGCGTTTTCATGGTGGGTTAGTGGGTTATGTGAGCTATGACATGGTCCGCCAGATCGAGGATATTCCGGATAAGAACCCGGACGAATTAAATTTTCCTCCAATACTTTTTCTATTGACCGATACGCTTTTGGCTTTTGATCACGTTAAACGCAAGATCCAGATCATTTCCAATGCCGAAGTAAAAGGGGAGCCGCAAAAGGCTTATCAGGAAGCATGTTCAAAAATCGACCAGCTTGAGCAGAGGCTCAAAAAACCACTCCAGCTTAAAAAAGAATCATCTAAGAAAAAAAGGCGCATAGAATTTTCTTCCAACATGACCCAGGGGGCGTTTGAAAGTGTGGTGGAAAGAGCCAAGGAGTATATCCGTTCCGGTGATATAATTCAGGTGGTTCCTTCCCAGCGCCTCAGAACTGAGTGCAAAGCTGATCCTTTTGATGTCTATCGGATCCTGCGATCCATAAATCCTTCGCCCTACATGTTTTACCTTAAGCTTGGCAGGATAAAAATTGCCGGTTCTTCTCCTGAGGTCATGGTCAGACTCGAGAGGGACGAGGCTACCCTTCGGCCGATTGCCGGCACGCGCAAAAGAGGCAGGGATGAAAAAGAAGATAAGGAGCTTGCTCAGGAACTGCTGGCTTCCGAAAAGGAGCGGGCGGAGCACATCATGCTGGTGGATCTGGGACGGAATGATCTCGGTCGGGTATGCGAATTTGGCACGCTAAAGATCACGGAGAAAATGGTGATCGAAAGATATTCACATGTCATGCATATTGTAAGCAATCTTACTGGAAAGTTGAAAAAAGATAAAGATGCCGTGGATCTGCTGACGGCGACCTTTCCGGCCGGGACCGTAACTGGTGCGCCCAAGGTCAGAGCCATGGAGATCATTGATGAGCTGGAGAATGTCAAACGCGGTCCTTACGCCGGTTGCGTGGGCTATTTTGGCTATTCCGGAGAATTAGATACTGGCATTACCATCCGAACCATTATTTTTACGGGAAATAAAGCTTATATCCAGGTGGGTGCCGGTATTGTTTCTGACTCTGTGCCGGCCCAAGAATACAAAGAAACCCTCAACAAGGCCCGAGCCATGCTCAAGGCCATCGAGTTAGCTTTATGATTAACTTCCGCATGTTAAAACTTTCAGACCTCCTGCTCTGGATTGCTGCCCTGGCTTTGATTTTGATCGGTTTCCTGGCTATCCTCAGCAGCACTTATTCCATGCAGATAAAGCTCGGGGCTGACCCTCTCTTTTACGTCAAGCGCCAGTTGTTTTCTTTTTTAGTCGGTGGTCTTGGGCTGGCGATCTTTGCCTATATTGATTATAAACACCTCAAGAGGATCTCTCCCGTTTTTTACGCGATCATGCTCGCTTTGCTTATTCTCATTCTTTTTATTGGATCCGGCCGGCAAAGCGCTCAGCGCTGGTTCCAGCTTGGCGTCTTCTCGTTTCAGCCTTCAGAGCTTTCCAAGATCATAATTGTGCTCTGTCTGGCCGCCTATTTTTCGGCGCGTAAAAAGCTAAAGAATTTGCGGGATGTGGGCTTTCTCCTGGCTCTGATCGGAATTCCATTTCTGTTGATCTTTAAACAGCCGGATCTGGGAACCGCATTGGTTTTTGTTTTTATTTTGATCGGCATGGTAGCTGCTTCAGGGTCATCTCCGAAACTGTTGATCCTTCTGGTGACCCCCATAATTTCTGTAATGCTCCGGCCTTTTATCTATGTTTGGATCGGCTATCTGGTGCTGATCGCCCTGGTTCTTTTCTTAAGCCGGGCATCTATTTGGGATTGGATTTTTATCCTTGGCTTGAACATTGCGGTTGGGATAGCCATGCCTTTTATCTGGGGGATGCTTAAAGCCTATCAAAGACAGCGCATCCTTTCTTTTCTTGATCCCGGTTCCGATCCTCATGGGGCGGGATATCACGGCCTGCAGTCCTTGATCG
This sequence comes from Candidatus Margulisiibacteriota bacterium, assembly GCA_036448795.1. Lineage (GTDB taxonomy): Bacteria > Margulisbacteria > WOR-1 > O2-12-FULL-45-9 > O2-12-FULL-45-9 > JAZFXQ01. The sequence continues at coordinate 5,409 of JAZFXQ010000098.1, forward strand.
CGGTCGGGGGAGGAGGTATCTTTGGAAAGGGATTTCTCCGGGGCACCCAGACCCAGCTTCAGTTTATTCCCGAACAGCACTCAGATTTTGTCTTTTCTGCGATCGGGGAAGAGTTTGGCTTTATTGGAGCGGTTATAGTGTTATCCCTTTTTGCTGTTTTTATCTGGCGAACTCTGGTCATTGCCGGTGAATCAACCGATGCCTTTGGAACCCTCTTGGCTTCCGGGATTGCGGTCATGACCGCCTTCCATGTTTTTGCTAATATAGGAATGACCCTCGGACTTCTGCCGATTGTAGGGATGCCGCTTCCATTTATGAGCTTTGGGGGATCCTCACTCCTGATGAACATGATCGCGGTTGGGATCCTGCAGAGCATTGCCATGCGCCGGAGAAAGATAATTTTTTAGAGTTTGAACTCCGCCTCAACCGCGCCAAAAGCTTCAAAGGTCTCATCCTTGACCGAAACCACGACCTTCTTGGCGCTGACCCAGTCCTTTCCCTTCTTCATATAGACCTTGCCAAAGAGGGTCAGGGTTTCCTTTTTCTCGTCATACAAAGCCTGCTCGGATTTTGCCTCTCTTCCTTTTTGGGTGACAAAAACCGATCCCGAGGCTTTGGCATCTCCGCTTCGAGTGGATAAAATAAGTTTGTCCGAGGTTAGAATAGTCTTTTCTTTTAAGATCTTTTTGGCTTCGGGATTCTTTAAGTTTTGAACCGTTTCCTCTTTCAGTATGATACGCGCCTTTTCAAAAATGGCCTTGGCCTTTCCTTTTATCAAAAGTTCTTTCTTTTTTTGTGAATAGATGCCATTTTGGCCAATGGCCAGCTTCTTTGCTTGCACAACTTCCAGACCTCCGGAAATTGCCATATCCTTGGATATGTCGGTAAAAAAGGAGGCATGCTTTGCTTTGAGTTTTGTTTCGACTTTTCCCTCGAAAATATTTAGATCCACATTCCCGTCCGCTTCCAGCTTTTCTTCGTTGCTAAAGTATTGCATGCGATCTGCTCGCAGATTTCCGTCTTTTCTCTTTAATTTTATCTTGCCGGAAATATCAGCGATTTTTTTCTCATGGTCGATCTTGATCTCCTGGGCATAGATGGTGCTCTCTTTCTTGTGCAGGACCACATCCTCTTTCATTTCGGAGCGCTTCTCTTTTGGGATGTATTTAAGATATTTTGCGGTCATCCTGGTCCACTCAGTTTGATCTTTGCTTTTGGGCTTTGACATTTTTCCAAGTTCTAGATAGGCCTGCAGGGGACCAAAGGCTTCCACTCTGTCAGAGCGGCGATAGGCCTTTGCCCGGGGGGCGGTCAGTTGAGAAACCACCAATTTTCCGTCCATATAGATACTTCCTTTGCTGACCTTATTTAAATAGGTTATCTCGCGATCCTTGGTAGTCCATCCCTCTTTAGCAAAAAAAACCCAGACCTTTTTACCCTTTTTTCTGCCGGAGATGCGGGCATTTTTGAATTCTGCTATCTTTTCCATTTTCTCCTCGGTAAAGAAAGGGGATTCCCGGGGAGAGATCAAATAATATGCAAACCCCAAAACGATCAGTAAAAAGATGGTGGAAATGTAAACGATTTTCCAGGATAGATTTTCATCCATGATTCTTAATTATAACACGGTTGACAGTGGTTTTGGAGGGATGCTATAATGTGCCTTCGATTTAAAAATTTTGAAAGCCCCTCGACGTTGCTCGGGGCTAGAAGGGGGAAAAACAATGGCAATCAAGGTTGGGATAAATGGTTTCGGGCGCATCGGAAGAAATGTGGTGAGGGCGGCACTGGAGCTGGCTGGTAAGGATATTGAGTTTGTGGCAGTAAATGATATTACGGATGCCAAAACCTTGGCGCATCTTCTGAAATACGATTCCGTACACGGGGTACTCGGAGAAGAGGTCAAAGCGAGTGATGGTTCAATTACCCTGGCTGGCAAAAAGATCAAGGTCTTATCTGAAAAAGATCCCTCCAGGCTTCCCTGGAAAGATCTTGGAGTAGATATTGTCATGGAATGTACCGGGATCTTTCGAGACAAAGAAAAAGCTCAATTACATATCAATGCTGGCGCAAAAAAAGTTATTATTTCTGCTCCGGCAAAAGGTGACGTGGAGACCATTGTCATGGGCGTAAATCATGAAACATATGACCCGAATTCTCATCATATTGTTTCTAATGCCTCATGCACAACGAATTGTGTGGCACCGGTTGCAAAAGTACTGCATAAGGATTTCGGAATTGTGCAGGCGCTCATGACCACAATCCACGCTTACACCAATGATCAAAGAATTTTGGACTTGCCTCACAAGGATTTGCGAAGGGCTCGGGCAGCCGCTATGTCCATTATTCCTACCTCCACCGGGGGAGCAAAAGCGGTGGGACTGGTCATTCCTGAATTGAAAGGAAAATTAAATGGAATAGCCATGCGGGTGCCTACTTTTGATGCCTCCATTGTCGATCTGACGGTTGAACTCAGTAAGGGAGCCTCCGTGGAAGAGATAAATGCTGCCATGAAGAAGGCTGCTACCGGTGAGATGGAGGGCATTCTGGGATATACCGAGGAACCCTTGGTATCCGTGGATATTATTGGAAATCCCCTTTCTTCGATCTTTGATGCCAATCTCACCATGCAGATCGGCAAGAAATTTGTTAAGGTCGCCTCCTGGTATGACAATGAATGGGGATTCTCCTGCCGCATGAACGATCTGGCCAAATTGATGGGTTCAAAGTTCTAAGGAGAAATTTTCTTGGCCAAGAAAACAGTCGCGGATATACCGGATAAGGACCTGAAGGG
>JAZFXQ010000099.1:0-5909 GCA_036448795.1 Candidatus Margulisiibacteriota bacterium
CCCGAACATGTAAAAGAGATTAATAATGATGAGCTTTAGCGCAAACGGCATCGTTTTCTGCGCGAATAAACTCCTGGTCCATACATAGAATTTGTTGGGCGAGTCAATGTTGAAAAAGACCTTGATCGAATATGCGGCAATGATCCAGAGACAGAGGAATCTGAATATGGTCATGGCTGTCTCCTTTTTACCGCACCTCTTCCATCTCCTGGACCTCTTCGACCGTGCTGACTTCCGGGACGGTGATGAGCATAAAGATGCCGAAAAAAATGATGACCGCCGCGATGAGCAGGACCCAGATCCTTTGTGTAGTCTTTTTATGCATTTTCCGTGCTCCTTTGAGGATATATTCTCCCACGACTTTTTTGCGGGGTCAAGGGGAGAGTTCGCATCGATTGACAAAGGGTTGAGGGCTCTATATACTTTTTTTAGCCCATGCTGAAGATAGGTTCAATAAAACTGGACACCAATCTCTTTCTCGCGCCGCTGGCGGGCTGCGCTGATCTGTCTTTTCGTTTGATCTGCCGTGAGCATGGGGCCGGGTTTTGTTTTTATGAGATGGTGGATTCCAATTCCCTGGTGCGTTCTTCGGGCAAGAACAAGGATACCCTGATGACCCATGCCAAAGACCATCCCATCGCGGCCCAGATCCTGGGCGGGGACCCGGAGACCACGCTCGAGGCGGCCAGGATCCTGCTGGCCAAAGTTAAGCCCCTTTTTCTTGATCTTAACGCTGCCTGTCCGGCCAAAAAGGTCCTGCGCAAAAAGGCAGGAGCGTATCTGGTCCGCGAGCCAAGGGTTTTATATGCCATCCTCTCCCGCCTGGCCTCATCCCTTGACTTGCCCATTACCGTGAAGATGAGAATAGGGTATGACCGTGTTGATCTTGCCGGCCTGGCTGCCATTGCCAAAAATTGCGAGGCGGCCGGGGCGGCGGCGCTCTTTGTGCACGGCCGCACCTCAAAACAGCTCTACTGCGGACAGGTTAATTATGAGGCGATCAGGGCGGTCAAGCAGCGCGTGAGTATCCCGGTCATCGGTTCCGGGGACGTCCTTTCCCCCGAGCTGGCCAAAAAGATGTTTGACGCGACCGGCTGTGACGGGCTCCTGGTGGCGCGCGGAGCTATGGGCAATCCCTGGATCTTTGAGCGCATCGCGGGCTACCTTAAGACCGGCCGCGAACAAACAGGGGTCGGGTTTGAACAGAAAAAAAGGGTCCTGCTCAGGCATCTGGCGTATATGGAGAAATACCGCCAGAGCCGGCCGACCAATAAGATGGGCCTGATGCGCAAGATCGCCCTGCTTTATCTAAGGTCTTTTCCGGGCGCGCCCGGGATCCGGGCCCGCATCACTCCCATAAAAAGTTATCCGGAATTGGTCGAAGCCGTGAGCGGGATCAAACGGAGGTGGAATAATGGTAAAAGACCCTAGTTGCGGGATGGAAATTGACGCAGGGACCGCGAAGTTTAAGGCCGAAAAAGGTGGTCATGCCGCGCATCATGCCCATATGGTAGAGGATTTTAAAAAGCGCTTCTGGGTTTCCCTCATAGCAACCATTCCAGTTTTGATCCTCTCTCCGATGATCCAGTCCTTTTTCAGGTATTCTATTGGGTTTTTTGGCGATAAATTTGTTTTGTTGGCGTTGTCCACATTTATTTTCTTTTACGGCGGCTGGCCCTTTCTAAAAGGCCTCTTTGATGAATTAAAGAAAAAACAGCCGGGAATGATGACCCTTATCGGTCTAGCGATCACAGTTGCTTACGTTTACAGCGCTACGGTTGTGCTGGGATTAAAAGGAAAGGTTTTTTTCTGGGAAATAGTGACCTTGATCGATGTCATGCTTTTGGGCCATTGGATCGAGATGCGCTCGATCATGGGAGCGTCCCGGGCCTTGGAGGAACTGGCCAAGCTTATGCCTTCCGAAGCCCATTTTATCGCGAAAACCGGAACGGTTAAGGAAGTCAAGATCGAGGATCTTAAGAAGGATGATTGGGTCCTGGTAAAGCCCGGAGAAAAGATCCCGGTAGATGGGGTGATCATCGAAGGCGAGTCGGAAGTCAACCAAGCCATGATCACCGGCGAATCAAAACCCGTAGAGAAAAAACAGGAAGACAAAGTTATCGGCGGTTCGGTAAATGGGAACGGCTCGCTCACGGTTAAAGTGGCGAAAACAGGAAAAGATTCTTATATATCTCAGGTGGTAGAGCTTGTGAGAAGGGCGAGCGAAAGTAAATCAAGGTCGCAGGATCTGGCAAATAAAGCGGCCTTCTGGTTGACCATGATCGCCATAACAGCTGGAGCAGCAACACTCATAAGCTGGCTCATTTTGGGCAGGGAATTCGTCTTCGCGCTTGAGCGGATGGTAACGGTTATGGTTATTACCTGTCCGCATGCCCTGGGCCTGGCAGTTCCCCTGGTGGCCGCTGTAATTACCGGGTTATCTGCAAAAAACGGGCTTTTAATACGCAATCGCACCCAATTTGAAAACGCGCAAAAGCTGGATATGGTTGTTTTTGATAAAACCGGGACTCTGACAAAGGGCGAGTTTGGCGTGACCGATTTGATCTCTCTGGGTGATTGGACGGAAGATGAGCTTTTAGGAAAAGTTGCTTCGGTCGAAGCTGAATCAGAACATACCATTGCCGAGGGTATCGTCAAAAAAGCTAATGAAAGGAACCTCGCTCTTAGCAAGGTGGCAAAATTTGAAGCTTTTCCAGGCAAGGGGGCCAGAGCCCTTTTAGACGGCGAAGAGATTTATGTGGGAAACCAGGGGGTCTTAGAAAAAGCTGGGATCAAGTCGGATCAGGCAAAGACGAAAATGGATGAAATTGCCGCCCAGGGAAAAACGATCGTGTTCGCTGTTTCAAAGGGAAGGGTTCAGGGGATCATAGGATTGGCCGATATGATCAGGGAAGAGTCCAGGGAAGCGATTAAAAAACTTAAGGAAATTGGTTTGGAGATCGCGATGATCACCGGAGATAATCAGGTCACCGCCAAGTATGTGGCGGAGGAGCTCGGGCTTGATGCATTTTTTGCAGAGGTCTTGCCTGACCAGAAGTCAGAGAAAATAAGGGAGCTCCAGGGACAAGGCAAAAGCGTTGCCATGGTGGGTGACGGAGTTAATGATGCTCCGGCCCTGGCACAGGCAGACGTTGGAATAGCTATTGGAGCGGGAACAGATGTGGCGGTAGAGACAGCGGATGTTATTCTGGTTGAGAACGACCCTAGAGATGTGATCGATATAATTTCTCTTTCCCGCGTTACCCGAAAAAAAATGCTGCAGAACCTTGGCTGGGCCACGGGGTATAATGTTTTGGCTATTCCCTTGGCCGCTGGAATACTTTATAATTATGGTGTAATATTGCCTCCAGCGGTTGGGGCGCTGGTTATGTCTTTAAGCACGGTCATAGTCGCGGCCAACGCAAGGTTAATCTCTTACAAAAAAGGAGGTGGGTTTCTATGATTGGAGGAATATGTTTGGGATCATTACTGATCGCATCTGTATTTTTGGGTTTTGCTTATATCATCTGGGTCATGGCAGCCAAGGAGACGGGTGGGATTAAGACTGTCGGACAGGTAATAGCAATATTAATTGCTGTTCTGGCGGGATTGATCTTGTTTTACTGCACAATTTACGGGGGAATGATGGGGCAGGGATGCTTTGGAAGAGGTCGCGGAATGTGGGGGCCGGGCATGATGCGGCATATGGAGCTCCTGCCGCAAAGAGAGCAGTACAGGTATATGGAGAAGATGATGAAAAGCCCGCAGATCCGCAGATGGATGGAAGAGTATAAGAAGGAATATGAAAAATAGGGGGTGAACGGGAGTGGCGATTTCTAGCGTTACAATTGAAGACGGCTGCACCGCCTGCGCGCTTTGTGAGCAGATCTGTCCAGAGGTTTTTGAGATGGCAGAGGATGTGGCAAAGGTAAAGTCAGGGGCGGATTTCAATGCAAATGAGGATAAGATAAAGGAAGCTGCAGACAGCTGTCCGGTTACCGTAATAAAGGCCGCGTAATAAGGTAGTCAATTCTTTTTAATCCTTCCGATAAAAAATACCGCTTGACAAATATATCTTAATAGGTATAATATGTACTTATTATGAAGATTACAAAGGCCTCAGATTATGCTATCCGTTTATTAACCTATCTTGCTGAGAAAGGCGGCGAGGGAACATGTGAAGGGATCTCAAGAAAGATCGATGTTCCCTTTAATCACTTGGCCAAGTTGGTTCAAACACTTTCTCGTGATCGCTATCTTATCAGCAGGAAAGGAAAAGGCGGCGGTATCAAGTTAGCGGTTGACCCCGGGCAAATAAATTTAGCCCAAGTGATCAAGGCTATAGAAGGCCCTATCATTATAAGTGATTGTATCTTCAACCGTAAAAATTGCCGCTTTGGCGAGAACTGCAAAATGCGCAGGTGTTTGTATAATGTAAGGTATAAGATCGAGGAGATCCTCTCTAAGACCACTATTCTTGATTTGGTTCCGACGACTAAATATAGAAAGGTGGTGAAAAAATGACACACGAAGAATTGAGTGCTTTTTTGGAGAACAACAAGCAGATCGAATGGGCCAGAGATGATGACGGAAATATATATCTGCGGCATGAGCTTTATGATAAGCCGGATGAGAAGATCAAGATCGAGCCCAGGGCTTTAGCCGGCCTTACGCCGGAGAAGCTTGAAAAGGTTCTGGTCGGCGGGAGAAACATCGAGCATATCACCCGCGTTACCGGATATTTTTCCAAGGTTTCCGGCTGGAATAAAGGAAAAAGGGGTGAGCTGGTAGACAGACATCGAGTTTCACTTTACAAACAATAGTTTTATTTGGTACAATTCGTTTGTTGTTAAAAGGGGAGCTCTAGGTTAACCAGGGCTGAGAACCCCGAGAGAATCGGGGGACCCACACAACCTGATCAGGGTAATGCCTGCGGAGGGAGGAAAAAATGAATACGGAAAAGCTGCCTGACCTTGGTAAAGTCCATCCTGAGTTTTTTGATCGTGTTATTTATCCCCGCTTAGGATCCAAAGATAAAAATATTATTATTGGTCCACGGCATGGTGTGGATTATGGGGTAATAAGGGTTGGGAAGAAATGCCTGGCTCTGTCAACGGATCCGTTCTTTATCGTGCCGGCTTATGGATTTTCACGCGCGGCCTGGTTTGGTTTTCATATTATATTCTGTGATGTGGCGGTCTCGGGATTAAAACCTAAATATTTAACTATCGATTTGAACCTTCCGCCGGAGATGACCGAACATCAATTGGAAGAGATGTGGGAAACCGTCCATGCTGAAGCCAAGAAATATGATATCAGTGTTGTCACCGGCCATACTGCGCGTTATACCGGCTGCAATTATCCCATGGTGGGCGGAGCGACGGCCATTGCCATTGGAGATGAGAAGGATCTGCGCGGACCGCATAAGGTCAAGCCAGGCGATAAGATCGTGATCACCAAGGGGCCGGCCGTTGAAACCACGGGGCTCCTGGCGATCTCATTTGCTGAAAAATTCATCCAGGCCGGCGGACACGATTTTCAAAAGGAAGCGGAGGACATATTTTATCAGATGTCGGTTATGGATGATTGTGCCATTGCTAAGGAATTCTCCGGTGTGCATGTGATGCACGATGCTACGGAGTGCGGCATCTGGGGTGGTCTTTATGAGATGGCCCGGGCCGGGAATTATGGTCTGCGGGTTGAGGAAGAGTTGATCCCGATCCAGCCGGTTATCAAAAAAACGGCCGAGCTCTTCAAGTTCGATCCTTTCTGCGCCATTAGCGAAAGGACCCTTATTATAATAGTAGACCAGAAAGAAGCGGGAGATCTGGTAGATGCCTTTAACAAGAAGGGGATAATAAGCAGCGTGGCAGGGGAGGTTGTTTCCGGCCGGGATGGTATGAAGATAA
>JAZFXQ010000100.1:0-2817 GCA_036448795.1 Candidatus Margulisiibacteriota bacterium
CGGCGGTAAGGATGATCAAGCCCTGGCATATTGATATCAAAGAGAATTATAGGCCCTTTGGTTATGAAGGACCCGCATACCCTTTTCAGCTCGGGTTGCTATACGAGCTGCTTGACCGAAGGATCGCTTTGCCGCTTTTTAAGCAGAAGTATTTAAATCTCATTAATCCGGCCAAAATTCTTGCGGGGAATCAGATCCTGCTCTGTTTCAGCTTTCCAAAAGAAGCGGCTTCTTTTGCCCTTGAGCTCTGGCAGGCATACCCGGCCCAGACCGATCAGCTGCTTTCCCGAAGCAGCAAGGAGAGAAGGAAATATCCGTTTCGCGGATATAAAAGAAGCCAGTTTAAAAGTTTATTTGACGCAAAAAAACTGAAGGCCATAAAATCGAAGGATTGAAAAATAAAGGAGATGAACAAAATGGCAGGGCCAATAAGATTACTTAGCTCGTACTTTCCGCGCATGAAAACCGCTCTGGCAAAGATCGAGCGCGATCAGTCCCACATGAATGTCTATCCCAAATTTTATAATTTGCTTAATAAATTAGGGGTAGCACGCACCCTGAGCAAAAACGATATCGCAAAAGGGTTTTTCGGGCGTCACGCAGAGGTCGGGAACACAAAGGAGATTACTGAGCTCAACCATTGGTACCGGGCGGAAGCGGCCATCGATCTAGTGGGTGAAATAATCGAGATCCTTGAGATAAAGGAACTGCTCTCCAAAAATGACCTGGAAATATTAGCACTTGTGAGCTCTGTATTTGATAGATTAAGTACGGTTAAAAACCCTCTGATGGAGAATATTTCAGACAGAGACCTGGAAGAGATCGGGAATTTGATCATCATCGGCACCGTCAGTTCTGAGATGGTTGAAAGCTCTACAAGGGTTGACGCGGACAGGATCAGGAATTTATCTGCCCGCGCGAGAAAATTCTCAAGAGATCTGCCAACAACAATAATGGTGGAAGAATTATTAATTGATGAAGAAGCCACAGTAAAGGCCTCTATTATATCAAATAGGATAACATCCGCGTTAGCCCGACCAATGCCCAGGGAAGCCGTCATTATGAGTTTATTAAGGCAATTAGAGGGGGAGTACAAATACCTTCTTAACCACATAATATCTCAGCTTCCGAGAGAACACAAGACCCTGAGGGAATTGGCCGATATTTTACAGGATCTTACGGGTTTATTGGATTAGCCGCCCCACCCACATCATATATCTTCAAAAAACTGAAATTTCTCCGAATTGCTCTCGATATAAATTTGAGATGAATTAGAGGGGGTTATAAAATGGGAACCGGACCTCATAAAACAGCCAGGGCATTCTACCGGGCCGCGCAATATATCCCATTCGTTGGAGGCCATTATGCCAAACCCGGCAAATGGTGGGACAGACATTTAAATAAAAGATTGGGTTTTGAATCAACCAGCCAAAGATTGGAATATTTAAGGGATCCTTCCTCCATTATTCCCAGAATGCAGATCAAAAATGTTACAACCCATCAGGGATACAAGTACCTTCTTTTGTTTGGATGGAAAAATATCAAATCCGCCCTGAGAGCTTATGCCTTGGGGTACGGGGGCAAAGTCTTTCCAAAAGATCAGCCCAAGCAGGATTTTTCACCCCTGGGCAGCCTGACTTTTAATGAAGAAATAACTTCATTTGCTGACCGGATCTTTTTGGATGCCAAACGGGCCATGCTCGAAAGCAATTATTGGGCAAGGGGATATGAATTCGGTTTCCCCGGCACCTTTGCCAAGACCGTTTTAAAATTAAGCCGGCTCGATTTTGCCAAAGAATTCTTCGCGCTTGGGATCTCTGCGGCTGAGGTCGGATCGATCCCCGAGCAAAAGATGGCTAAATACTTTGATCTTCCCCGGGCGCTCATGGTCAGCTCGGTCATTGTGGAAGCCGAGCCTTATTCCGAGACTGAATTTATCTTTGATTTTGAGCCCATTTTGCGCAAGCTCAATCCTATATATATAAGAGTCAAAAACATAACCGGCGAAGAGGTCGTTCGAAGATTAATGGCAAGAGACTTTTCGAGTTCCAAACCGCCGAGTTTCGAGGTTTGGACAGACCGCTTCAATTTACATACCACTATTGGTCTGGCGGATGTTGGCGAACGCTTCACCCCTGACCCTGGATCCGATAATTTGGTTGACAATTGGCGGCAGGACGGCTCAAAGCTTTTTGGCCCGCTCAAGCCTGCTCGCTATGATAAGACCAGGATGGAAACCCCCAAAGTGGTGATTTCCACCAGGCCCCTCCCCAGAACATCACCCCTGGGGCTAGAACCGCTTGTGACCTATGCTGGACAAAAGGAACAAATAATAAAGTTCAGCAATATAATTGCAGAAGCGATGCGCCAACTTTAGGAAAGCGCGCCGACGCGGAGAGTTGCACCCTACCCCAACCTCAAAACTATATTAAAAATGAAATTTCACCCAAAATGTGTTGATAATTTAAGGGGAAACGAAAATGACAAATGCCAATAAAACGGGAAGAGTTGGAAGAGGGATAGGTCCAACGTCCGGTTTAACTCAAAGGATAAGACCAAAGAAAAACAATGAATTTTTCTCTTTTCTGCGCAAAACAGCAGGCCGGTTCAGACCGCAAGAGCATTTTGTTCCTTTTTCAGATGCGGCTGTTAATAAAATAATTGAATCGATCGGAAAAGCCAGAGTAACGCGGTTTGAAACAAATTATTTTAGGACAGAACTAAATTCCTCCACTTTTAACATGGGTTTTGATCACGTTCAGGTCGCGGTTAAGCTTGATAATGGCGGACGATTATATATTATATCGGGCAAAATTA
>JAZFXQ010000101.1:0-5258 GCA_036448795.1 Candidatus Margulisiibacteriota bacterium
AAGGGAGCAAAGAAGAGGTTCACTGCGTCCCAGCCGATCGCTCCGGCAAAGACCCCCTGAAGGGCTGCCGAGAATTTGACCATCTGGGCCAGGAGCACATCCGGATGTCTGGCCGGACGGGCAATCGAAAGAGCGTTCGGAAGATCCAGCCCGAATTTCTTTACATATTCAACCGACTGTCCGCTGCAATAAGGCCGGTCAATAAACCCCAGGTCATGCAGATGGATATCTCCCCGCATATGGGCGTCCGCAATGTCCTGGGAAAAAACATAGAGAAGCGCAAATTCCTTTTTGATCCCTTCCGAAAGAGTGAGATTGGTGGCTTCCGGGCCGTGGGGCACATTGGCGTTTTCTTTATTCTGATTAAAGATGATCTCTTTCACATCAAAGAGCGGGGAGCCGAGACGGGTGTGTCGGCGGCGGGCTTCTTCCAGACCGTGCTCCAGCAGTCTCACATCTACCAGTTCTCGAATAAGCGGAGCCGTAACCGTTCTTAAATGCAGCCTTTTAATCTGCTCCTCAACCTCTTCCCCGATCACTTCTGCTATCTCGCGATCGACATTCGTCTCCCGGATGAGGGCCGCCACGATCTTTTCCCGGTCCCATCCCACGATGTCTTCGGCTGAGGTTCTTACAAAAAGTGCCAGATCCGTGGCATCTGCTGACTTCTTAGTTTTTTCCATGGTCACTTGTCCATTCATTTTTTTTGTCCTCCAATACTGATTTCTTTTACGTGTTCTATGAACTCCGAAGGGTCTTCGAACTTGCGGTAAACCGAAGCAAAGCGGACATAAGCGATCTTATCAAGCCCTTGAAGTTTTTCCATGACCATCTCCCCGATCTTTGAGCTCACTACTTCTCGGCCTGCTTCGCGATGGATCTCACGCTCGATCTCATCCATCATCCCCTCGATCAGCTCAACTGAAACCGGCCGCTTTTCGCAGGCCTTAAGAATTCCAGAAGCGAGCTTATCCCGGTTGAACTGCTCCCGCCGCCCATCACGCTTGATGACCAAAAGCGGCTTCTCTTCCACTCTTTCATAGGAAGTAAATCTTCCCCGGCAGGATGAACATTCCCTGCGCCGGCGAACGGCCCGGCCCTCATCGATTTCTCGGGACTCCAGGACCTTATCTTCAATATTTTCGCAAAATGGGCATTTCATATCAATTCATATATCTAGGGTGGATAGAAATTTAGCACACCATATCTGGGGTGTCAAGCGGCCTTTTTCCCTTAATTGGGAAGGGTTTCGCCGGTTTTTACGTCGTGACCGATCACAAAATCATAGGCGCCCATGCGCTTCTTTCCCGCAGGCTGAACTTCACGGATCAAAAGATGTCCCTTCCCAGTTGCGACGATAAAACCGATGTTTTTTACAAGGTGGAGAATAGTTCCCGGCAATTTATATTTTGTCTCCAGATCCGCCACATGAATATTTGATTTCCAGATTCTCAACAATTTTTCTTTATAAAAAGTGTGCGCCACCGGCCAGGGAAGCATAGCCCGAACACGATTGTGGATCTGGAGCGCAGATTTTCTCCAGTCGATCTCCCCGCTCTCTTTGGCAATCGCGGGAGCATTGGTCGCCTCCGCATCTTTTTGAGGAATATACTTTGCTTCTCCTCTCTCGATCTGTTCCAATACCTTAAGCAAGAGGCCACCGCCCAAAGAAAATAATTTTTTAAAAAGAGTGATCGCATCATCATTTTCTTCGATTTTAACTTTTTCCTGAAGAATTATATCTCCGGTATCCAAGAGTTCATCAATCTTCATAATGGTAATCCCGGTTTCTTCTTCACCATTGAGCAAAGCCCACTGGATGGGAGCCGCTCCGCGATATTTGGGAAGAAGTGAGGCGTGAACATTGAGGCATCCATATTTGGGTATCCCTAGAATTTCTTTGGGAAGGATTCTTCCGTAAGCCACCACGACAATAATATCCGGGTTTAGGGATTTTAAATAAGAAATAAAAATTTTGTTGTCCTTAACCTTCTCAGGTTGTTCGATCGGCAAGTTATGCTTAAGGGCGATTTCTTTTACAGGAGAAAAAGAAATCTTCTGCCCGCGCCCCCTGGGCCGATCGGGCTGGGTCACCACCGCCAGGATTTGGTGCTTGGCCCCCAGCAGGGCCTCAAGCATAGAAGCGGCAGTTTCGGGCGTTCCCATATACACAATTTTCATTTCATCTCTTCTCCGCTACTGGAATATCAAAAATAAATTTTGATCCCCTGCCCTTTCCCTCGGACTCCGCCCAGATCTTGCCGTGATGATTGCCGATGATCTCCTTGGCCAGGGCCAATCCCAACCCCACTCCCCCTGCCCTGCGGGTGAGCGTCTCCTCGATCTGATAAAACTTGTTGAATATTTTCTCTAAATGATCTTTTTCAATCCCCACCCCGTTGTCTACTATCTCGACCCGCATAAAATTTCCCACATCTTTGGTGTTTATCTCGATCCTGGGATTTCCCCCTTCTGGCCCAAATTTCATAGCGTTCTCGACTAAATTGACAAAAACCCCCTCCATCTTGCCCTGGTCCCCCATAAAATTTATATGCCTGGCATCCAGATTCATTTTTACCTCCGCTTTCTTTTTCTCGATCTGGGGCTTCAAATTTTTGACCGCTGCCTGAATGATATCATGCATGGAGATCAATTTTCTTTCGATGCTGAAGCGTCCGGTCTCTATTCTTGAAAAATCAAGCAAGCGGTTGATCAGGGTCAGCAGACGCTGATCGTTCTCCTTGACAATGGTTAAATACTTCTTCTGATCCTCGGTAATCGGACCGACCGAGCCTGTCAGAAAAAGGGAAATATAGCCGTCCACTGAGGTGACCGGGGTGCGCAGCTCATGCGAAACCATGGAAATAAACTCAGATTTTAAGCGGTCCAGCTCGGTCAAGCGGGCCACCGCTTCTTTCTCTTTCTCATAAATCCCAACGTTTTCAATGGCGATCGCGAGCTGATCAGAAATAGTGGCCAGGAGATTAATTTCCCTTTCCTCTGAATATTTATGGCTGCCCTTGGTCCCGATCACTAAAATTCCCATGGTCTTTCCTTTGGCCTGCAGGGGGGCAACAATCAAGGTCTTTGATTCAAAGGCTTTATATATTTCATCCTGGCAGCGGGGGTCTTTGGCCGCATCTTCGGTAAATACAATTTCTTTCCTGCGGAGCGCTTCTCCTAAAAACCCCTTTCCCTCTTCTATGCTGAATTCCTTTAATTCAACCCCGCGGCTGATGCGGGATAAATATTTCCCTCCCTCGCCTGGGATCAGAACCGCATAAGTTTCAGCCTTCAACACCGAGAGAAGGTAATCAATGGCCCGACCGATCATGAGTTCCAGATCCAGGCTTGATCCGATCGCTTTGGAAATGTTATAGAGCGTACGCAGTTCCTCGGTCCGCTGGGCAACCTTATTCTCCAGCTCGCGATTCCAATTCTGTAGGATCTCGCGCGACCTTTTGATCTCCGTGGACATCTCATTGAAATAATTTATAACATCCCCCATCTCATCGTTTGAGTCGCTGCGGATCTTGAAACTGAAATCTCCCTTGGTGACCCTTCCCATCCCGACCGAGATGCTGCGCAGGGATCCGGCGATGGCCCGGGAGGCCAGCACCGAGGCCACTAACACCAGCAGGCCCGTCAGAAGCATCAGAAAGAGGGCCTGAACCTGCATGTGGTTGAGGGCCATGATAAACGCCTCGCGGGAGGTTTCTAGATTCCAGAGCAGGGGTCTATAAACATAGAGATCTATGATCTCCTTGAATGAGACAAACATGAGCAGGGAAGAAATGGTTATGGGAAGAACCGCCAGGAGAATAAAGAGAAACAATAACTTTGCGAAAAACGGGATGCGCGCCATGCTGCGCGGCAGGATCTCTTCTCCCCGGGGTATAAATTTATCTTCCTCAACCCTCCCCACAAAAAAGAGATAGGCCGCAAAGGCGATCAAGATATACAAGAGACGGGCCAAGAGCCTCTGCCAGGTTACTACCGCTGACGAAACCTGAAGATACTCTGCAAGCACAAAGACCATCGCAGTTAGGCTCAGAGTGAGCTTAGTGGATCTCTTTTGTAAAAGGCTGACCACAAGATCACTAATTGTTGAATAAACTGCCAGCGCTAAAAGAGGGAACATCAGTCCAAATAAATAGATCAGTAAAGGACGCAAACCGATCTGCCACTCGACCCCCCAATAGGAAATCATACTTTGGCCTAAATCCTGCCTGAAAGTGATTATCAAATAGGCCATGGCAATAAGTATATAGAGAAAAGTTATCCTTCTGATCGTGGTTTTGCTCTTAAAAATCTCCGTACAAAAATAATAGGCCAAAACGATCAGAGGAAGAACAGATAAAACCTTGAGCGGATAGGCGATCAGACTGATCTGGGGAAGAAGGTTAAGCCAGGCAAAGAAATTGCCCACCGCAACCACAAGCCAGTAAGTGCCAATTGCCAAAAGAAAGAGGGAAAAGGTTTTTTCAGGGGTGGTCTTCCTGCCGCGCGAAAAAATAGCCCAGGCCGCATAAGCACATCCCAGAAAAACCAGCAGAGATATTACAACATTATATAGATTGCCGGCGCGCAGATCGACAAGCCCATCTCCAAACATTGCTAAATCAGCTCCTCTTTCTTTTCGCTTTCAAAAGGAATATGTTTTATTAAACTCGGATCCTTGACCCGGTCAATAAAAACCAATCCTTCCAGGTGATCGATCTCATGCTGAAAGACTGTGGCCAGAAGTCCCTGGGCTTCGATCTTTAGGCTTTTACCTGTTCGGCCCAAACCTCTAACAACTACCCGGGAAGCCCTTTCAATCGGTGCTTCAACACCTGGAAGACATAAACACCCCTCGGTAAAGGTTTGGGAGCCGCTTTTTTCAAAGATTTTTGGGTTTACCAGGGCGATCAGCCCCTCTCCCACATCCGCCACGATCACTCTTAGAGATTCTCCAACCTGTGGGGCAGCCAAACCCACTCCGGGTGCAGCATGCATGCTCTCGATCATATCATCAATGAGCTTAACGATTTCCGGGGTGATTTTTTTTACCGCCTTGGATTTCTTGCGAAGGACCGGATTGGGAAATCTAAGAATTTTTCGGATCATGGATGAATTATACCTTGCTTTCCATAAAAGAATCTAGAGCATATTCATCGGCTCAACATCTACCGCAACCTTAACTTCTGATGGGACTACAGCTTTTTCCAGGGTTTCGACCACTGCTTGCCGCATTTTGTTCAGATCCTTCCCTTTCA
>JAZFXQ010000102.1:0-16127 GCA_036448795.1 Candidatus Margulisiibacteriota bacterium
GTTTCCAAATATTCGTATAAAGTATACATAAATAACCGCGAATTATTATCACAAAAACGGGCAGGCTTTAATCTTCCTGCAAACGGCAAGAAAAAGATCGCTATCCCGGTCAACATCCGCTATGACCGCGTGTTCGGAACCGCCCTGTCCATTTTCGAACTGATTGCCAGAGGCGAAGATACTATTTCCTATCGCATTGAAGGCGAAGTCTACGCGGGAACCATGGGCATAACATTCGGCACCCCTCTAAAGGCATCTGGCACCATCCCTCTACCTAAAGACATAAACCTTTAAATGAAAAAGAAGATCTTCATTACCGGAATCAGCGGATGCGTGGGACATTATCTTTTCGATGTGCTGGCCAATAACCCGGATTATGAGCTTTATCTTCTGACAAGGAACCCCCGGAAAATAAGGTCTGAATATCATACAAATCCCAACATAGAAATAATCCGTGGCGAACTAAAAAACATTGAAAGGCATTCTGATCTCATCAAACAGATGGATATTGTTATCCATATGGCAGCTATCTGGGGGGAGCAGGAGGGGAACTTAGACTATAGTTTGGATCTTTTTAAACTCCTCAATCCTGAGAAATGCAAAAAGGTAATTTACTTTTCTACCGCCAGTATTCTTGACACTAATAATCAGCCCCTTAAGGAAGCGGAAAAATTGGGAACGCATTATATCCGCGGCAAATACCTTTTTTATAAAAAGTTGCCTGAATTGAATATCCATCCAAATGTCATCACGCTTTTCCCAACCTGGGTTCTGGGAGGAGACCATCGCCACCCCTATTCTCACGCCTCAGCAGGTATGCTCAGAATGCAAAGCTGGCTATGGCTTATCCGCTTCTTTACGATTGACGCGAGTTTTCATTTTATCCACGCCCGCGATATTGCAAACATTGTAAAATATTTGCTTGAAAATGAGACACAGGAGAGAAACTTCGTTTTGGGAAACCGTCCAATCACAGTAAGCAAGTTTGTAAAAGAGACCTGTCATTTTTTCAAGAAACGGGTATATTTCCAGATCCCTATTTTTCTTCCACTGGTCAAAATGCTTGCTTTTTTAACTAATCGCAAACTTCACCCCTGGGATCTTTTTTGCTTTGAAAAAAGACATTTTCAGCATAAGACCGTCAGCACGGAATATTTTGGATTGAAGTCTGAGCTCCAATCAGTTGAACAAATCCTTAGCGACCTCGTACGATCAAAAGGTGTTTAAACCCTCCTATTTCTGTGTTATAATTTACTCCCGTTAAAAGGAGAAAAATATGCGCTGGAACGGTGTGATTGAAGAATATCGAGAATTTCTGCCGGTCACAGATAAGACCCCGGTGGTTACTTTTTATGAAGGCAATACCCCTCTGCTCTACGCCAAACAGATCTCTGAAATCACCCGCTGCAAGGTCTATTTAAAATACGAGGGAGCCAATCCGACCGGATCCTTCAAAGACCGCGGTATGTGCATGGCCATGGCCAAAGCCCTGGAGCGGAATTGTAAAGCGGTCATCTGCGCTTCGACCGGTAATACTTCCGCTTCGGCCTCCGCTTATGCTGCCCGGGCTGGAATTGATTGTATCGTCATCATTCCCAGAGGAAAAATCGCTCTGGGAAAACTTTCTCAAGCCATTATGCATGGGTCTAAGGTCTTTGAAGTAGATGGCAACTTTGACCAGGCCTTTGATCTGGTAAAGGAAATCGGAGGAAAATATAATACTGAGATTGTAAATTCAATCAATCCATTTAGAATTGAAGGTCAAAAGACCGGGGCTTTTGAGGTTTGCGATCAGCTGAATGCCGTTCCAGATTTCCATGCTATTCCGGTAGGCAATGCTGGAAACATCACCGCCTACTGGAAGGGCTACAAGGAATATTACGGGGCCAAAAAAATCACCAGTCTACCGAAAATGATCGGCTTTCAGGCTGAAGGGGCCGCTCCCATTGTGCGGGGCCACCCCATCCCGAATCCGGAAACCATTGCTACCGCTATCCGGATCGGCAATCCGGCCAGCTGGAAAGGCGCGGTCGCGGCTGCTGAAGAATCAGGCGGCTCGATCAGCATTGTTACTGATCAGGAAATCATCGAAGCCTACCGGCTTGTGGCTTCGAAGGAAGGTGTCTTCATTGAACCTGCCTCTGCCGCTTCAGTCGCCGGTTTGATAAAGCTTTCCAAGGCCGGTAAAGTTCCAGATGGCTCAACTGTTGTCTGCATCCTGACCGGTCATGGATTAAAAGATCCGGACAATGCAATCCTGCTAGGTGAAAGACCTACTTTTATCCCCTGCAAAGCCGAAGAGGTCATCAAAAGACTCGGGTACTAAATGAGATCAAAAGTCTCCATCATTGAATGTCCAAATTATGATCCAGGCGTGATTGATGAGGCCCTTGAGCAAAGTCTAAATCTCATCGGTGGACTGGCATCCATTGTCAAGCCCAATCACAAAGTTCTCATCAAAGTAAATGCCTTGAACAGCAGTCCTCCTGAAGTTGCCGCAAACACCCATCCCTCAATAGTTGGCGCAGTAGTCAAGGCGGTCAAGAAGCTGGGTGCCCAGGCGCTGGTCGGGGATTGCCCCGGCGACCCGAATGCCCTCATCGAAGACACTCTGGGAGGCAACGGCATCAAGCAAGCCACCCAGAATGCGGGTGGAAAGATTACTGATCTGTCCCGATCCGGAATCAGTGAGGTTGCCAGTCCCAGCTACAATAAGATCATTAAATCGCACAAGATTGCCAAAGGGATTTTAGATGCGGATGTGATCATAAATCTCCCAAAATTAAAGACCCATAATCTCACTTTGTTTACCGGCGCAATAAAAAATCTCTTCGGCTGCGTGCCCGGCTTCAGCAAAGCAAAATACCATGCCCTGGCCCCTCACCCCACTGAATTCTCAAGAAGCCTGGTTGATATATTTGAAATAGTAAAGCCAAAGCTGCATATTATGGATGCCGTCTTTGGAATGGAGGGAAAAGGTCCTTCTTACGGAGATAAAAGGTTTATGGGAGCGATCATGGCCTCAGTGGATGGAGTGGCTCTGGATGCAGTCGCCTCTGCCGCGATCGGATTTAAGCCTTTTGAGATCGAAACCACCAGAATCGCCCACGAGAGAAGGCTCGGCCAGGGGAATTTGGAACAGATCGAAACCAAAGGGATCTCACTGAATGATATAAAACAAGAGTGGAAACATCCCATAGATGTACATCGTCTTTCCAGATATGTTCCCAAATTCATGCTAAAGCTTACTCGACCGTTCGCGAAGTATTTAAGAATAGATCCGGTCATAATTCAGGAATCCTGCACTCAATGTCTGGTCTGTGTGAAAGGCTGTCCAGCCCAGACTATTCATCAAAAAAATGGTAAAATAGTAATAGATCGCAGCAATTGCATTATGTGCTTTTGCTGCTACGAGCTCTGTCCATATAAAGCAATCGAGCTCAAAAAGAGCTGGCTGGTACGGCTTTTGGGGATAGGAAGATGATTAAATCTGATATTATATTGGTCGCAAACAGCCCGGGGGAGCTTTCGGCTCTGGTCAAACCGGTGGCTGAAACGCTTTCCGATAATTTAAAGGATGCTCGAATCACCCTGGTTCTTACACCCTGTCAGTACACCAGCGGAAAAGAGTTGGAGTACATCCACACCATCCGCGGGATATCCAAGACCATTTCCGCTGAAGGCTACAAAAGCTGGATCCTACGTAACCATAAGCCCAAAATAAATTTCAGCCAAAAAGGAGTGGTGCTCTATCTGGGTGGAGATCTGGCGCACGCCATGCTGGTTGCCAAGAAAGTTCGTTATCCTGCCTTTGCCTACGTGCAGGAAAGAACCGCCTGGACAAGATTCTATAAAAAATTCTTTGTGCCGGATGCCAAAACCCATTCCAAGCTGGCTAAAAATAAAAACTTAAAGCGAAAAATCAAGACGGTGGGTAATCTTATGATTGACTCAGTCAGCAAACTTGACCAATGGTCCCCAAAGAAGAACGTTATCACTCTTCTTCCCGGCAGCCGGACCTGGCAGATCAAACACATGACCCCTATCCACGAAAAGATAATGAAACATATAAAAATCGAAATGCCGGAAGCCACTTTTCAGCTGGTGAGCTCCCCTTTTGAAAAGGCTATTCATATCCAAGGCACTAAAATCATCCGGTTCGAAGATGCTTTTAATTCAGAACTGGTCATAACCATTCCCGGAACCAACACCGCCCGACTAGCAGCGCTGGGAATCCCCATGATCGTGATCTTTCCATTGGATAACCCGGATGTAATTCCACTTGAAGGACTGGCTCATTATATAGGGAAAATCCCCTATCTTGGTTCCAAATTCAAGAAAACCCTGGCAGATACACTTAACAAGAAGATAAAATTCTTTGCCCTGCCGAATATGAAAGCGGATAAAGAAATCGTTCCCGAGATCAGAGGAATAATCGAACCAGCATCCGTCGCGCTAAAAGCCCTTTCTCTTTTAAAAGACATCGAGCATAGAAAAGAAATGTCGGAAGAATTGCAAAAATCCATGGGTCAGCCCGGTGCTTCAATAAAAATCATGGAGGAAATAGATGAAACTCTACGGAAGGCTGTTTAAGTTTGTAAAACCCTATTTCCCGCAGATTCTGGCGGCTTCACTCTGCACCGCAGCTGTAACCGGGGTCACACTTTTCATCGCCCCTTTGACGGGTTACATCTTTAAGGTCATCGAGGCCAAAAATATATTGTGGCTCAATTTTGCGGCCGCCGGGATGATCGGGCTTTTCCTGGCAAAGGGCCTCTTTGCTTACGGCCAGGAATACCTTTCATATTTTGTGGTACACCGAGTGATCGTTGATCTAAGGAATAAGCTCTACGAACACCTTCAGGATCTATCTCTCGATTTCTATTCAAAATGGAACACCGGAGAGCTTGTCTCCCGGGTGATGAACGACATTACCGTTCTTCAATCCACTCTCTTTACCGGTTTTGTGACCATCATTCCGCATTCGTTGCTTTTAACTGGGCTGCTTGTCTATATTTTCTGGCTGAACTGGAGGCTCTCTCTTTTAACTCTGATCGCCCTCCCCCTCATCGTTCATGCCATAAGACTTTTTGCCAGAGAGATCCATGAAATAAGTTTAGGGATCCAACAAAAAGCAGCAGATATCACCTCCCATCTTCAAGAAACCCTATCGCAGATCAGAGTGGTTAAATCCTTCTCCATGGAAAAGAAAGAGATCGAAAAATTCAAGGGCGAAACCCAGAAATCCTTTAAGATCAGTATGCGCGCAGTGCAGATCCTGGCAACCCAGAATCCGGTGATCGCTCTTTTGCAAACTATTGCGGTAGTAGCGATTGTGTGGTACGGAGGAATAGAGATCATCAACGGTAATTTGACCCTGCCGCAATTGATCTCTTTTGCCACGGCGCTTGCCATTATGACCGATCCGGGGAACACCCTGAGCAAGGCCTATAGTATTCTTCAGCAGGGTATGGCTTCAGTTAAGAGAATTTTTGAAGTAGCTGACATTTCACCCACTATCCAGGACGAAAAAGACGCTGCCCCACTTCCAAAAATTCAGGGCAAGGTCGATTTTCAAAATCTTTCTTTTGCTTACGAGCACAAAGAAGTCTTAAAAGAAATCGGCTTATCGGTCAAACCCGGAGAGATAATCGCACTGGTGGGAAGAACCGGCGCAGGAAAAAGCACTTTAATGAGCCTGCTTCTCAGATTTTACGATCCCACCTCCGGAAAGATATTAGTTGACGGACAGGATATCAAAAAAGTAAAGCTTGAAAGTCTCCGCAAACAGATCGCGGTGGTTCCCCAGGAAATCGCCCTCTTCCGGGAAAGCATCAAAGAGAACATCGCCTATGGTAAACCGGGGGCCAAAGAAGAAGAGATTATTTCCGCTGCCAAACTTGCCAATGCCCATAATTTCATTGAAAATCTGCCCCAAAAGTATGATGCCAACGTTGGAGAAAGAGGAGCCAAGCTTTCCGGAGGGGAAAGGCAAAGGATCGCCATTGCGCGCGCTATTCTCCGCGATCCAAGAATTCTTATCTTGGATGAAGCGACATCTTCGCTGGATGCAGAAACTGAGTCCTTGATCCGAGAGGCTTTGGAGAGACTGATGAAAGGAAGGACTACTTTTATCATCGCTCACCGCCTCTACACGGTTGAAAAGGCTGACCGCATAATTGTGATCGACAATGGTAAAATAGTTGAGGTCGGACCTCATGCGGATCTTCTAGCAAAAGGCGGATTATATAAATACCTGTACGAGATCCAGTTTAAGAACAAGACATGATTTTCTTTCTTAAATTCCTCCAGTTTTGCTTCAGGATCATTTTCTATGCTCCGGCAGGCATCGCGCTTTCTTGCATGTATGCGGCTGCCTGGCTGACACAAGCCATTGCCAAGAAAACCAGACTCAGAGAAACAATTATCGATAATGTAAAAATGGTTTTACCTGAAAGCAACACGGAACGGATTGCAAACCGGCTGATAGAAAACCTCAGTTATTCGATCTTTGAGTTATTATGCCTGCCTTTCTTCAAAAAAGAACATTTCTTGAGAATCTTCAAATTTGAAGGGCTCGAATATCTTGAACAAGCATTAAAAGAAGAAAAAGGGGCAATTCTTCTCACCATGCATGCCGGAAATTACGAGGTAATCCCTGCCGCTTTAGCAAATCTGGGTTATAAAGTGAACTCTGTTTTACGCGCCACCCAGGAACCGATCTTTGAATTCCTGAACTACTGTCGAAGTCATGGCGGTGTAAAGATCGTGAATGTCGCTGAACAGGATATGTACAGGGAAACGCTTAATATTTTGAGCAAAAATGAGATTGTCGGCACACTCGCAGACACCGGAGCATTGGAAAGCCGTCATGTTTTCTATAAATTCCTAGGCCGAGATGTCCCGGTCGCTACGGGTTGGCTGACCCTGGCACAGAGATCCGCGGCTCTGGTAGTTCCGATCCTCACCCGCAAGGAAGGGAGGAACAACTCTATCATTTTATACAAGCCCTTTAAGATCACCAAAGAGAGCCGAGAAGCAGGCATGCAAAAAGCAGCTAAAGTCTTTGAAGATTTTATCCAGCGAAATCCTGAAGAGTGGGGGATCTTTTTGAATTCCTACGAGACACGGAGAATGGTCGAAGGAAAATGAAAAATAAAGAATTAATTATTTTAATGGCTTTAGCATGTATCCTTTTCTTCTTTAAGCTCGGGTCATTCTCCCTCTACGATGCGGCTGAGACAACCTACGGTGAATTCATAAGGCAGATCCACCTGACCGGGGATTGGATCACCATGCATTACAACGGACAAATGATCTTTGACAAACCACCACTCTATTTCTGGCTGGCAACCCTGGCCACCTATATCTTCGGATTCAACGAGTTTGCTATCCGCTTCTGGGCAGCACTTTCTGGAGCTCTAACAGTTCTCGTCACCTTTTATCTTGGGAAATCTTTCTATAACCAAAGGGTGGGATTTTTGTCCGGGATCATTACCATGACTGCCTTTCAATTCATGATCCAATCCCGCATCGCGGAACTGGATATAATGCTCACTTTGTTATTAACTTCTGCTCTCCTCTTCTTCTGGCATGGATATCAGAGTCGAAAAAGGCATTTTTACTGGTTTCTCTACGCTGCTATGGCTCTGGCTACTTTGATCAAAGGTTTGGTTGGAATCGCCCTTCCAGTCACAGCCATCTTTCTTTTCCTTTTGATAAGAAAAGAGCTCGGTCGTATAAAAGAAATGCAGATCCTGCCGGGCATAATAATTATTCTTCTGATCGGCGCACCCTGGTATATTGCAGAATGGCATCTGCATGGACAAGAATTCGTTGAGTTTGCTCTGGGTTTTCTTTTCCTTTCACGCTTTGGGAAGGTAGTCTCCGGTCATCCCGGCCCCTGGTATTATTATTTTCTTGTACTGCTGCTGGGCTTTGCTCCCTGGTCGCATTTTCTTCCCTACTCACTTATCAGAACCTGGAAAAACCGACTTGGTTCAGCTGAACTGCTATCACTCTGTTATATAATTCCTGTGCTCATAGTTTTCTCGATCGCAAAGACCAAGCTTCCCAATTATGTTCTGCCGCTCTATCCCTTCCTGGCAATTATGGTCGGGAAATTATGGGGTGATCTCTTTGGCTCAGAAAACCAAGCCATGCGCAAAGGGATGGCCGTTGCTAATATTTTTCTGGCAGTGGTTGCGGTTTTGATCATCATAGGATTTGCAATGGCTGCTACAAATTACACCGGCCAATATGAGGAATTTCTACCTGTGCTCTTTCTCCTGGCTGGGACACTAGTTCTCGGGAGTATAATAGCAATCGCCTCTTACTTTCTCAAAGCTTATAGGATATCTTTTGCCTCGCTTCCAATTATGGTCTTTGTAATTGTTCTAATCCTAACCACACTCATCCTTCCGGGAGTTGAGAAATACAAAGGCGCTAAACCCCTTGGTCAAGAAATCGACAGGATAATCAAACCCCATCAAGAAATCGCTGCCTTTGAAGTGGGCAATCGTCCAAGCGTGGTACTGCACAGCCCTAAACCGGTGCAATTTCTAAATACCAAAGATGAACTGAAAATCTTCCTCAGAAAAAGAGAGGGTTATGTCTTTACAACTGTCGACGAATATGAAAAGATTAAAAAGGCCCTACCAAAAAGAGTTAAAATCCTGAATAAAAAAGGAGACCTTTTAGTACTTTATTAGCCATGAATAAACCAGAACTATCAGTCATTGTTCCGACCTATAACGAAGGCAAAAATATCGAAATCCTGATCATTCGCGTGTTTGATTCCTTGAAAAAATACGGCATCCATGCTGAATTGATCGTGGTGGATGACAGCTCTCCGGATGGGACCGCTCAGCTCGCGGACAAAATGGCCAAAGATTATCCGGTCCGCACCTACATCCGCACCCAGCGTGTCGGTCCGGGCCCGGCCATCTTAGATGGGATCCGATTAGCAGATGCCCAGATCGCCTGCGTCATGGACGGAGATCTGAGCCATCCCCCGGAAGCTATTCCTGAAATGTATAAACTTATAAAGAACAGGGAAGCCCTGCTGGTCATCGGCAGCCGCCACACTCAGGGCGGCGGAACCTCAAAGTGGATCTGGTACCGCAAGTTTTTTTCCTGGGGCGCAAGATCCTTAGGAAAAATTCTTACCCCGGTAAAAGATTTGACTTCAGGCTTTTTCATGTTTGATAAGATTGTATTGGAAAGGGCTGAGATCGATCCGATCGGCTGCAAAGTCGGCCTGGAGCTGATGGTCAAAGGCAACCATCAGGGCAAAGTCATCGAATATCCGATTGTTTTTTTGGAGCGTGCTGCGGGCGAAAGCAAAATGGGCTGGCGCGAGACCCGCCAGTATCTCCAACATCTGATGGCTTTAAGCTGGTATAAACTTACTCATCGTTCATGAAGAAGATATTGTTCATAACTAATGGCCACGGAGAAGACCTGGTTGCCGCTGAGATCATCAAGAAACTCAGCGGTAAAGTCGAGGTCTCTGTATTACCAATAGTGGGAGAAGGAAAGCCCTTTGAATCCCTTCAGGTTAAGGTCCTCGGACCTCGGAAAAAACTTCCGAGCGGAGGATTCTCTCTGCGAAACCTCTGGTATCTTGCAAAAGACCTATACGCGGGCTTGATCGGGAATAGATTTGAACAGATCAGGATTTTAAAGAAATTCAAAGGGAAATTCGATCTAGTGGTCGCCATTGGAGACATTGTCCCCATCATCGGGGCATTGAAAGTAAAAGCCCCTCTCATCTTTGTAGGAGTGAACAAGTCCAGCTACTACAGATGGTTTGGCTACAATTATACCTCTTGGGAAAAGCTACTGCTCCGAAAGCATGCCTTAAAGGTCTATGTCCGCGATAAAGCAACTGAGCAGGATTTAAAAAACAGAAGGATAAAAGTCAAATCCGCTGAATATGTTGGAAATCCGCTAATGGATTGCTTCCAATACGCCCCACGTCCCTCGCCCCACGTCCCAGTATCAATCGGTTTCCTGCCCGGGACCCGAGAGGATGCTAAGCTCAATTTAGAAGACTTTGAAAAAATCGTGGAAGAAATCATAGAAATGAAAGATCCGGATATCCAATTAGAGTTTATGATTGCCACCACTCTGCAAAATATTCCTGAATATATGGAAAACAAATCCTTTGCTGATGTGCTGGCACAATCCGATTTGATCATTGGGCTTTCAGGCACTGGAAATGAGCAGGCTGCAGGATCTGGTAAGCCGGTGATTTCCTTTTACGGAAGAGGATCCCAATACAACAAAAGATTTGCAAAGGCACAGAAACAGCTTTTAGGAGAAGCTCTTTTACTGGTTCGCCACCGCGACCCATTATCAGTGGCAGCTGAAGTCTGGCAGCTGCTGCGGAATCCAGCAAAGATTGAATATATGGGGAAAGCAGGAAAAGAAAGGATGGGAAGCACAGGAGCAATTGGAAAAATTGCCGAATATATTTCTACAATTGTCAAAAAATAATGGATAAAATCGCCTTCGCAGTTCACAAATATCTTGGTTTATCCGAAACCTTCATTTATGAACCACTGCGAAATATCAAAGCCTTTGAGGCCATTGTCTTAACTCTAGCCAAAGAAAATCTAGATAAATTCCCGCATCCCAAGATATATTCCATCTCCGACCTTCCTCTTCAGGAAAGACTGTTAGAAAATCTGACCAACTATTTTGGCAGATTTGCCTATTTCAAGAAAATCATAAAAGATCTTAACATAAAACTGATCCATGCTCATTTTGCTTGGGAAGGGATTTTTATTCTTTCATTAAAAAGGCATTTTAATCTCCCCCTTATCACGAGTCTTTACGGGCAAGACATTTACAGATACCCAAGAGATCCGGTTTACCGCTGGCAATTAAAACGATTGTTTTCTGAGGGCGATCTTTTTTTAGCTGCCTGCAAGGATCTAAAGAATAAAGCAATTTCTCTCGGCTGTCCCAAAAATAAGATCATAGTCCATCATTGCAGAATAGACCTTAACAATTTCACTCCGATCAAAACGAAAAAAGAAAAGACCAAAATAAAAATATTGATGTGTGGGCGTTTAGTTGAAAAAAAGGGATTTGCCTATGGAATAAAAGCTTTTGCTCAAAGTTTTAATAAATACAGAAATATTAGATTGCAAATAATTGGGGATGGGCCATTAAAAAACAAATTAATAAGTTTGATCAAAAAAATGAAACTTGAAGAATTCATATCCCTTCAGGGGAGTAAAAGCCACCCGGAAATTGCCCGGGCTATGCGAGATGCAGATATTTTCATGATGAGTTATGTAACTGCAAAGAATGGTGATAGCGAAGCAGCCCCCCTGGTATTGAAAGAAGCTCAGGCCACGGGCTTACCCGCGATATCCACTCGCCATGCCGGTGTCCCCGAAATTGTATTAGATGGAAAAACAGGTTTTCTGGTAGAAGAAAAAGATGTTAAAGGATTAGCTCAAAAACTGAATAACCTTATTGAAAATCCTCAGCTTCGGGCTAAATTCGGCGAAAGAGGAAGAAGATTGATCGAAGAACGTTTTAATATCAAAGATCAAACATGTGAATTAGAAGACATATACAAAGAGCTTATCCCTCCCTGCTCGACTTAAATATTGCTCCAAAGCATGATATACTACTATAAAATAATTAACAATGAGTCATAAAGTTATTTTAATTTCGGAATCTAAATGGCGGGATCTGCCCGGTCTGGTCTGGTTAAAAATGCTTCTGCAGAAGAAAAACCCAAGCTGGGAAATTTCCATCGTCTCCAAGAATTCCGTGAATGACTATACCAAGATCTTTGGTCCCTCAGTGGCAGTTATCCCAAGTTCCGAAGGGGATTGGCCTAGATACGCAAGGGAGCTTAGCGCCCAGGGGGTCTTATCCGTTATTTTACCGGTTGAGGGCAGACCAAATTACGGAAAGTTAATGGAATGGTGTGTCACTTCACACACTGGCTATCAGTCAGACGCCACATTGCTCTGGAGTCAAACCATGAAGAAAGTTATCGATCGAGTTCCGTTACCCCAAGCAAAACGAAGTTCGGTTGTGGGGCCGACACGATTTGATTTCTATCGACCCCCCCTGTCTGACTTATTAATGAAAAAAGCAGACTTGGCAAAGCACTTAAACGCACAGATCGATGGTCCGGTTGTCGGTTGGCCAACTAATTTTCCCCACGCAAAACTCATGCATAACAACAAGAGTTTGACCTGGCAGATAAACGATTGGATCAAAATGGGTTTTGGCAAAATGGGGTTAAAAAAAGAAGATCTGCATAGAATGGTAAAAAAAGAATTCGATGCGCGTGAATCTAGTATGCTCTGCCTTGAAAAATGCTCTCAAGCGTTGCCTCACGCATCTTTTTGTCTCAAACCGCATCCATTTGAGGATCATCATTATTATAAGAAAAAGATAAATTCATGGCGTTCCCGGGGCATAAAAAACATTCATTTCGTACAGGGGTTATACATCTGGGATCTGCTCAACGTTTGCTCAGTTCATGTACACCGCAGCTGCACCACGGGAACGGAGGCTTGGTTGCTTGGGAAGCCAACCATTGAACTAGGCTTTATAAAATTATATGAAGACATGTTGGAGGAAGGAGGCATGATTGTTGGACCAACAAAAGATGCTGAAGATGCCGAAGATATAGCTATGTCGATGGATATTGTAATCGAAAAATTGAAAGAGTATCTTGAAGGTAAGAAGGTGGATCCTGATCTTATACGTAAAAGAAATAAGTATATTGAGAAATGGTTCTATAAGGTGGATGGCTGTGCAACCCAGCGGGCGGCAGATCAGATCAGCCTCTTGGTGGAAGAACGAAATCCCAGATCAGAAGCAAAATCCATTATGAGCGCGGTAAAGATTTTTGGAATGCCTTTTCATAAATTATATCTTCGCATTACGGATTTAGGCGCTCCCAAGATCGATCCTTGGGGCCACTGGGACCGTTATGCCCGGCAAAGCAATATAATCGAATGGGAAAAGCGCATAGCGGGATTATTTCGCTGATAAATAATGCTTAAAGAAATGAAAAATGATTTCTTCAAAGACAAACACGCTATTTTTGTAGTCACCCATCTCTGCAAACCTGCCATAGTCCTTTTTATGAACAGCATACTTAAAATCCTGGACAGGCACCCCGATGTTGTTATGGCCATCATCGACAGCAAGTCCAGCAATGATATTATTGATTACCTAAAGTCCATCAAACATGAGCGTGTTGTTATCGAATACCTGGATGAAAATATCGGCAAAGCCCGTGCCGCCAATAATTTTATCGCTAAATATATTGATGAAAGCAACCTGCCCAGGACCGTCTGGTCAATGGACCCGGATATCATCTTGGATCTATCAAGTTTTGATTACTTGCTTGAGGCAATACAAAATGTCGATGACCGCATTGGCCTGCTGGGCATGCGCTACAAGAAGAATGAGTGCAATCCCGAAATGAACCTTTGGTTTCCCCCCAAGAAGATAAAAGGGAAGAACCATAAAGCCTACAGCATTATTTTTCCGGTGATGTGTTGTGTGGCAGGGCCGATCCTTGCGATGAGAGGCGAAATTCTAAGCGGACCGCTCAATTTTAAGCTCTTTCCCAAAAAATTCGTTAGAGTATATGGCGGCGATGACTCAGCTATATATCTTGAACTAAAGAAACATGGCTACAAAAGTGGCTATTTGAACGGTACTCTGGTCACTCATTTAAAATCCGGGGACAAACTCGCAGAAGAGATAAAAAAGGTGATATACTGATTTTATGGCTGAAACCTTAGGAAGTTTAATAGATAAAATAGTCATTAAAAAGATACGAATTGCGCATCTCGATAAAGCGAAAACCTCTCCCAAGACGAAAAAAGCCCGGGCAATCGTAGCAGAACAGATCGCCGATCTATCCTCAGAAATTGACAACTTCCTTAAAAAGGCAGTAAAAGGCAAAGTTGTTTTAAGGGAACAAAAGGTAAAACTCTATAATAACCCTCCTTCTACACTCAAGATAGACAAAATAGCACATCTTGGTCCGTTAGTGGATCTATTGTCCCAGATAAACATCCTCCTGTGGGAGCTGGAAGATCAGGTCCGAATAAAAGGGATCCCCTACAAAAGAGTGGCCCACCTTAAGAAACAAATAGATCTTGGCAACAAAAATCGAAACGATGCTATCGATCGTATTGACGAGCTGCTTGAACAACGAATAAAAAGATGCGGCAAATAGACCCCTCTCAAATAAAGAAAATTCTTGTTATCAGACCTGACGCGATCGGTGATCTAGTCTTAACAACCCCTGCCATTTCAGCTTTAAGAAGCAAATACCCTCAAGCTCACATAGCGGTTTTAGCAAGAGAATACAACCAGATCGTAATAAAAAACAATCCAGCAGTTGATGAAATCATAATCGATGACCTCTATGACCGCATATATAATCGTCAAAGGATCGGCCTTTCTCTCTACCGGCAATGGATAAAGCGCCTGCGGCAAAAGGAATTTGATATAATGATCAACTTCTGCGGAGAATTCCCTTATGCATTAATCGCTTTTTTGGCTGGTATTCCCTACCGCATTGGAGACAAAGGAAAGGTTTTATACAGCTGGCTCTATAATTTCCCAATATTTCAACGCTTCAGCAGTTGGGCCATTCATGAAGTTGAACATAACTTTGAGCTCTTAAAACCTTTGGGGATTAAAATGACAAATACTCCAAAATTAAGAATTTACCCCGGCAAAGAAGCTGTGAGTAAAGGAATAAAGCTCATAGAAGAAAATGGATTAAAAGGCAAAAAGTTAATTATGGTCAATATAGGAACAGGCGGAGGAAATAAGCCCTGGAATATCGAAAACTTTAAAGAACTTATCAGGATCCTGTCTAACAAATATAATACTAAAATTATTCTTTTAGGCGGCCCCAAAGAGAAAGCTATTGCGGAAACAATCCTGCCGGAAATGAAACATCAAATTCTAAACCTGGTCGGGCTGCCCCTCGAAATTCTTATTGGTCTACTCAGCCAAATGCATTTGTACATTGGAAATGACACCGGCCCAACGCATATGGCGGTGGCTCTCCAAGTTCCAAGTATAGTTCTTTATATCGCTAAGTACCAAAAACCCGGCCGCTGGGCTCCCTGGGCTACCCCGCACAAAATTATTAAAAAGGTCCTAGATTGCCCATACCCCTGCCGTCCATCCATTTGCAAAAAAGATCTCTGCACCCGAGAAATCTCTCCTCAAGAGGTAGCGCTTGCAGCTTTCGAACTTCTATCAGGAAAGGGGCTCATCTCCCCTGAGGAACAAAAATTGGAACGTGAAAGATTAAGTTTCAATATCCTCCTTATTGGAAGTGGCCCTCGAAAAGAGAAGATTGCCAGGATCCTCAAGGAAAACGATTTGCGCTTTTGGGCCATGTCAATTGAAGAAGCGAAAAAAATGTCTATTAAAAAATTACTCGACAGATACAGCCAATATGATATAAACATCCTCCAGATCATTAGTCAATCCTGCTTCAAATTGCGGCTTTCGGCCCTTCTCACTAGTTTAAGCATGCCCATACCAGTTTTACATCTGGCAGATGAGGGCCGGGAATTCAATAACATAACATCCTTGCTTAATTACTACCAAGGCAAGCTTTCTCAATGATATGCAGATGAAATTCGAAAATATTCTAATAATCAGGCCTGATGCAATCGGCGATTGTGTCTTAATCACCCCGGCCATCGCGGCTTTAAAGAAACGCTTTCCCAAAGCTAAGATCACTATTTTGGCGCAAGAACTCACCAAAGACCTTTTTACAACTAATCCCCATGTTCATGAAATAATAATTGATATCAACGACATTCGCTCACGGAATTTTGATCTTGCGATTCACTATTTCAATGAAATGCCCTACGCCCTGGCAACGCTCAAAGCCGGCATCAAATATCGGCTGGGTAACCCCTCCAAATTTCCAGTTGGCTGGTTCTACAACATCAAGGCCTCGCAAAATTGGAGAGACATCCTCAAACACGATGTTGAACAAAACATGCTCTTGCTAAAACCTCTCGGGATCACCCCCCCCTACCCCAAATTAGATATCCAGGTTGATAAAGAAGCGCTAAGCAAAGCTGAAGAATTAT
>JAZFXQ010000103.1:0-6532 GCA_036448795.1 Candidatus Margulisiibacteriota bacterium
GGCATCGAAGTCTTTGATGGCCTGGATTATCTTTTGAGGATCGGCCTGGGCAGGACGCGCGGCGTCCATGTCCGGAATAATGACGGTCATTCCCAGCGCCGGGCCAAAGAGAGCAAACAAAGGAAAAGTGGCAAGGTCTTTTTCTCCGGGCTCAATGCCGTAAATGGAGCGGAGAAACTTAACCTGTGCGCCAAAAATGCCATGGGTGTAAACCGTTCCCTTGGATATGCCGGTGTTCCCGCTGGTGAACAAGATGGCGGCCATTTCATCCGCGCGGGTCTCCGCCATTCGATAAGTTTTGTTGCTCGGGTCAAATTTCTTCCCGGCCATGATCAGGATCCTTATGCTCTTTCTTCCCCAGCCAAAAAGGATCCTTGCCAGGTGGGCCCTGGGAATTCCGACAAAGGCTTCGGGTTCGGCTTCTTCAAGGCATTTTTTTAGATTCTTCATCCCTATTCCGGGGTCGATCACTACCGGGACCGCTCCGATCTTGAACAGGGCAAAGATAAGACAAAAGAAATCAAGAGAGGGCTTTACCATGAGGACGACTCGGGTTCCTCTTTTGATGCCCCGACCTTCAAGTCCATTTGCATAAGCATTGCTCTTCTCTTCCAGCTCTCTAAAAGAATACTGGGTGTATCCCCGGCCCTGGACGATCACCGCCGGAGCACCAGGTAACTTCCTTGCCATCTCCGGAAGATAAGAAGCAATATTTATGAAGTCATTTTTAGCCATTTATTCACCAGTGGAATGATCTCTTCTCCCGCATCCTCCAGCACATAATGACCTGCGTTTGAAAACTGATGCACTTGCGCCTTGGGAAAACGTTTCATCCACTCATTCAGAAAATGATGATCGAACACAAAATCCTTTTCGCCCCAGCAGATAAGGATCGGCTTGTCAGCAAATTTGCTTAGATCGTTTTCAACCTCGCTCACCAGCTCATAGGCAGGATCGCCCGGCTTGAGCGGAATATCCTGCACAAAACGAAGAACCGCGATCCGGTTCGCCCAGGAATTATAGGGTGCCAGATAAGCTTCTCTTGTTTTCCTCGCCATGGGCTTTTTGCTGCCGAATATTGCAGCCCCCAGAGTAAAAGCGTTGAATCCGCGCACCAGAAAAGCACCCAGGGCAGTTCTGGTAAGCCAGAGCTGCCACGGAAATTTTTTCGTTTTTGGAAGATGAAAAGCTGCGGTGTTTAGGATCACTAACCGTTTGATCCTTTCAGGATGCCGGGCCGCATAAGCCATGCCGATCATCCCGCCCCAGTCATGGATCACAAGAGTGATCTCTTTATTGATCCCAAGACGCGAAAGAAGCATTTCCAGGTCATCGACTCTTTGTTTCAATGTGTAGTTATATTTTTTTTTGTCTGGTTTATCCGAAAGGCCGCAGCCAATGTGGTCAGGAACAATCACCCGGTAGGAATCCCTCAAGGCAAGCACCAGATTCCGGTAATAGAATGACCAGCTGGGATTGCCGTGCAGCATCACCACCGGGTCACCTTTCCCTTCATCCAGATAGTGGTATTTGATCCCGCCCAGATCAAGATAGTTGTTCTTGAAGGAGTAAAACTCCATTACCAATCCCACCCCAGCATCAAACAATTCAGTCCGCTCCCGATGCCCAGGAATGCCACCTTTTCGCCGGCATGCAGGAAATCCCTTTCTTCGGCGATAGCCGCGGTAATGGGCAGCGATACGGTCCCGATATTTCCAAGATAGGGATAGGTCGAGAAATCTTTTTCTTCGGGCATGCCGATCGTCTCTAGTATTACTTCACGGTTCTTTGCCGCTACCTGGTGGCAGATGAGCTTGTCTATTTGATCGCTCTTCCATTCCAGAATCTTCAGGAATTTTTCCCAGGTCCTGGATCCGAGCTTAACACCGTTCTTGAGTATGGAGAGAGAGTCGGTCCGGGCCCTCTCAACATAAGTTCCGTCCCCCTTGGGCTCCATTCCCCACCGGCAGGCCTCATGAAACTCCGGAGCGGCACAGGTAACCCCACCCAGAAGGCGTCGGCGGGCCGGTTTGGAAAAAGATCCGTCCGTGAGAAGAATGGCGGATGCCCCTGAGCCGCCGGTGAAGGTGGTCAGTGAGCCTATGAGCTTTTCCATGTTGGGGTTTTCAAGTATATATTTTATGGTAGACTCATTGATTTCCCGGGCTGATTCGCAGGAAACCACCAGGCCGGCCCGGCTCTGACCAAGCTCAATGCTGTTCGCAATCTCGATCATTCCGTTCACTGCCCCCAGACAAGCATTGCTAATGTCGTGAATATTGGCGTCCGGGCTGATACCCAGTGAAGCCGCAACCGAACAAGCAGTGGCCGGCTCAAAATATTCACGGCAAACACTCCCGTAAACAAGAATATCAATATCTTTGGGCCTTACATTTGAGGCTGCGATGGCCTTTTTAGCAGCTGCGATGGCGCCCTTTGAAAGCGGATATCCCGGCTCCCACCAGCGCCTCTCGTAGATCCCGGTCCAGGCCTCAAGTTGGCCCTCGGAAATGCGTAATCTTTCATAAACGGCTGCAAGCCGATCTTCCAATTCCCTGGAAGTTACTACAATTGGAGCCAGTTCGTATCCCATCGATTCAAGGTGAACTTTTGAATATTTCATTTTTTGCCATCCCCCATTCTTAGAGAAAAATCCTTCATCTGATAAATGATCAGGCCGTCCACGGAAAGGAACCCATCCGCGAACATAACGCGGTTTTTTTCGTCAATCGAGGTGATCCAGGCATCCACGCTTACAGAGCTATTTTGGGGCAATACCTGGCCGCGATAAATCCATTCATGCCTGATCCCGGAAGCGACTGTGAGCATGGTCTGCTCTTTGCCCCACCTTTCAAATGCTGCAAATTTCAAAACCTGAAGCATGGATTCAAGTCCAAGGGAACCCGGGACCACGGGGTCCTGATAAAAATGGGCTTTGAAAAACCAAGCGCCCGGGTCGACTTTCATGGAGCCGCGTATGAAGCCCAGGCCGTTCGGTCCGCCATCGGGAACATAGAGGTCAATCTGGTCGATCATTCGCAATTTTTTGTCGGGAAAAGGCGGGTCAGTTGGGTATGGGACAGCTTTCGCTTTTGCCATTTCCTCCCCTCTAGGTTTATAAATTTTTGCATCGCGGATCCCTTCT
This sequence comes from Candidatus Margulisiibacteriota bacterium, assembly GCA_036448795.1. Classification (GTDB taxonomy): domain Bacteria; phylum Margulisbacteria; class WOR-1; order O2-12-FULL-45-9; family O2-12-FULL-45-9; genus JAZFXQ01. Next base: position 3,146 of record JAZFXQ010000103.1, read on the forward strand.
TGCTGCGCCAGGGCTTGTTTGGAAAAGAATCCAAAGTAGGTGTTCCCTTTATAAACAGTTTTTGCTTCGCGGAGGATTTCAAAGTCGTAGTGTTGAATGACCATTCCTCCAGAGCTTGAGACCTTGGTTGATTTGGCCCGGGCAGTGATCACTCCTGCATCTGGAAAGACCGGCTCATACATAACTGCAACCCCTCCCAGGTTTCGGTAGTGAAGATCGCTCTCGCTGGCCAGGGCTGATCCCATATAGGCTGAATACCATCCGCAGGTCTGCAAAGCGATCTCAAGCAATACTGCAAAGGGCATGTAATTTGTGCGGTTGGATGAAAAATACCATTCATTTGAAGGAAGATCATATTGGGTTTCAATCATTCCCCCTGGGACCATTTTCCAGGGTTCGGATCTTGCTTCGGTGGCGCGGTGAATAAAATTATAGGGTGGTCTTGGAAAACGCGCGATAAAACGGCCCTCATCAAAAGGCTTATACAGTTCTCCAAATCCCTCTGAAGGTTTTCCCTCAGCAAAGGCAAGGATGCTTTTGTGATCATAAATTGCAGGTTTTTTCACAATATCTGATTTTTTTTCTTTGTTTTTCCAGAGAGCAAGGATCTGCTCCCTGGTTGCCCCCGTCAGCTGAACACACATGTTCGTAACTTCAACGATCGGCTTTCCGTCAGCATACATTATGCCGTCCGCAACGGCGTAAGGTTCAGGCCTGTATCCCAGCTCTTTTATGGTGATTTCATAGGCCGCTTTTTTGGTGCTGGCGAGAACCTGGCCGCGGCATTTGAGCTGGCTCGAAACTCCCGGCACCGGCTCCCACACCGCGCTACTCTCTTCTGTCACCCATCCCATCCTGAGGAGAAAGATGCGCAATGAATGCAGGCAGCATTCATACATAAGGGTTCCCGGCATTACATTATCGTCGGAAAAATGACAGGTAAGAAACCAATCTTTGGGATGCATGTCCGCTTCAGCGCGGATCAATCCTGATCCATAACGTCCCCCTTTGGAATCAAGATGCTGAACCCGATGGATAACTTTCATTTTGCCGCCGGGAAGAGTGAATGGCTTGTTGATCTTGAGCCCTTCAAAGTCCGGACCAAAACAGCCCGCAAGATCTCCAGCGCGTAATGCATCAAGCTGTTCTTCACTGTAGGATTCAACACACATGGGAACAAGCTCTTTCCAATCTTCCGGCAAGGTTTTAGGCATGGGTTTTTTATCGATCTCTTTCTGCACAATTCCTTTTCCGGCAGCCAGCTCAGCCGGAGAGAAAAACCCTGCGCATCCGTTTCGCATGCTAAGGATTGGATTTCCGTTCACCGCGCCGTCAAATTCGAACCTGAAAAGATATGTGTCTCCCTGCGTAAAGAAGTTAAGAATTCGAATGTCGTAGCGGATAGTATCGCCCGGTTTGGGCAAGTGATCATGAAAAGTTACGGTTGCATCCAGCAGCCGATAGACCGCCCGCCCCTTGGTCTTGAAATCGATCCCCAGATATCCGGAAAGAAAGAGGTCCGCCTGACCAGCTTCAATGGCATTGCAGGTTGGGATGCGGCCCCCGTCCAGATACCAGCCGTTGTGAAGGACATCGTGTTCAGTGACCACTCTGCCGGAAGTTAATGATAATGCTTCTCCCTCGATCTCTGTGATCCGGTCAACGAACATCATGGGTTCGTCCGGAAGCCTGACCCGGGTGGGATACTGATCGATCTCAACATACTTTGGTCCAAGAACCTTTCCTATTTTCCCCACTGCGAATTCCATGCACTGCTCCCGATCCAACGATCGCGGAACCTCCTGCGGCCCAGTTTTGGTCTCGATCGGTGAAACTCCCATAGCCTTTAGGATCTGCATTTGGAAGGCGAGATTTTTTGAAATGGTTTCGGTTATGTTTTGGGAAAGGCGCAGAAAAGTCTGGTGCGCCTGAGTTTTAGCTGCCTGGGTTGATTCAAATTGCCTGACAAGTGCGGGCGGCTCGCTCTTTTTCTGTTCTGGAAAGGGTATCTGGAAGGGTTTTCCTCCCACAGGAATCGTGATCGCTCTTGATGGTTTTTTTGAGGATGGGCTTTGATGCCCCTCATCCTTTTTTTTGGCAGCAGAAGTTTCTTGATAGGCTTCCAGCATAACATGCGCGCAGTTCCCGTCAACGCCTGATGAGTTCACCCCTGCTCTTCGGGGTCCCTCGGCCAGGATCCCGTGATAAAGACAAAGAGAGGTCTTGATCAAAGACGCCATAGCAGACGCAGCCCCAGCATGGCCAATATCTGCTCTGGCATCTGGAACAAGTTCCTCAGTTTTACCGGCTCCGATCTCTTTGATGACTGCATAGATCTTGTCTCTGTCCTTTTGTGCGTCCTCAAATCTCTTAAGCACAACCGCCCCTGCCCCTTCCCCAAACGGAATGTCTTTTGCATGATCGGTATTGATCAATGCCCGGATATCTCCCGCCAGATCCACCGCTCCCACCAGCGCCAGGTCGATCTCTTTTTGTTGAAGATTACGCACCGCAGCTTGAAGAGCGCTTAATCCCGAACTTTCTTCGCTGGAAACCGCAAAGGACGGCCCGCCGAACCGGTACTCCCGCGCGATCCTGCTGGCAACAATGTTGCCCAGGCTCCCCATTACCCGGTTGGCATTCAGGGCCGGGCTCGAAGCGTCACGCAAGGATCGCATCCATTTCTCAAGCTCACTCTCGGAAAGATCAAGAGAAAGCTCCTTTGCCCAATCCTTTACTTTATTTAAGATCGACCAGCGCACAAAGAAGTTTGTCGAGCTGAGATCAAATCCTATCCCGATAAAGCAGCCTGAATTTAGGTGATCGCTTTCTTTGCGGCCCGCATCGGCCAGTGCTCCTGCCGCGACCTTAAGCATGAGCAGCTGCTGGGTGAGCATTTCTTCAAGTTCTTTGGGGGGAATGCGAAATTGACCGAACGGAATTGAGAGCTCCTCAATCCCGTATCCCTTAAAAGGAATTTCATTTCGGAATTTCTCTTTGAACCAGGCAGAGTCTTCCACTCCAAACCAGTTCTTCTTCGGTTTTGGTTTAACCCCGTTTTTTCCTTCGACCGCTCTCTCCTGAAAAGCTTTTAGCGTTTCCCATGGTCCAAAATGGGCATCCATGCCAACTATGGCAATCGGAGAGTTGCTTTTTTTCGGCAGAGTGGCTTTTTTGCTTGATTTTTTAGGGGGAACCCATTCCTCGAGCAGGACATGAGCGTTTATGCCTCCAAATCCAAAAGCGCTCACCGCGGCTCTCCTGGGAGTGTCTTTATTTCTTTTCTCCCAGGGCTTTGCCTCTTTTAAGATCTGGAAGGGGCTTGCGGAAAGCCCCAATTCAGGTGCCGGTGTTGCAAAATTGGCAGTGGGGGGAAGGGTTTTTTCC
>JAZFXQ010000104.1:0-4075 GCA_036448795.1 Candidatus Margulisiibacteriota bacterium
GTCTTGACCGGAGGGCTTTTGAAAGGGGCCTGGCCCGGGGTGGATGAATACGGGAATCCGGTGGTAGATATTGAGTTTAGTTCTGAAGGGGCCAAGCTTTTTGCGGAGGTGACCGCGCGCTCCGTAGGCAGGCCCATAGCAATATTGCTAGATAAAAAAATCATTTCAGCACCCAATGTCCGTGAACCAATCCCCTCAGGCAAAGCGCAGATTTCTGGAGACTTTACCATTGAGGAAGTGCAGGATATGGTCATTAAACTAAAGGCGGGCGCACTTCCTATTCCGGTTAAGCCAGTTGAGACCCGGATCGTAGGTCCCACCCTTGGAAAGGATTCAATCGATAAAAGCAAAGTAGCGGGGATGATCGGTTTCGCTATCATTGCGGCCTTCATGATTCTCTACTATCGTTTGCCGGGATTCCTGGCAGACCTGGCTTTGGGAATTTATATTATCATACTTTTTGGAGCCCTTTCTTTGATCCATGCCACCTTAACCCTTCCCGGAATTGCCGGGCTTTTGCTTTCGATCGGTATGGCGGTAGACGCGAATATTATAATTTTTGAGAGGTTGAAGGAAGAGCTTCGCCTGAAAAAAACCATAAAGCTTTCCATTGATACCAGTTTTAAACGGGCGCTTTCCGCGATTCTGGATTCAAATGTGACCACGGTTATCGCGGCAGCCACCCTTTTCTTTGTGGGAACCGGAAGCATCAAGGGTTTTGCCGTGACTCTCTCAGTCGGTATTGCGGCTTCTATGTTTACAGCCATGGTCATCACCCGGATGTTGATGAATATGATGGTCGACAGCAGGATTCTCCCGAAGGCAGAGAGCAAATTGCTCTATAAATAATGTTTGATTTTGTTGGAAAAAGAAAATATTGGTTCATACTTTCAAGCCTGTTGCTTATTTTGGCGGTCGGTGCCTTTATCTACAATGGAACAGTACAGGGGAAGGTCATGAATTTCGGTATTGACTTTACGGGCGGGACACTGATCAGTCTCAGATTCCCCGAATCGGTTCCTGTACACGAAATAAGAGAGATCTTGGCTAAACACGATCTGGAGCAGAGTGTGATCCAGAAATCTGGTGAAAGGGATCTCTATATCCGGACCGAAGAGATAGGGCGAAAACTTCGTGTGGAAATCATAGGGGAGTTAAGGGATCGATATGGCGAGGTCGAGCTTTTGGAAGCAGATAGCATTGGCCCGGTGATCGGGAAGGAGCTTAGCGCTCAGGCCCTCTGGGCCTTACTGCTCGCCTCCCTTGGAATAATTATTTATGTTTCTTTCCGCTTTGAGTTTAAGTATGCCGTAGCAGCTCTGATAGCTTTATACCATGATGCCCTGATCACCGCCGGGATAATTGCACTTTTGTGGAGAAATATCGAAACCCCGTTTGTCGCGGCCATTCTGACCATCATGGGTTATTCGATCAACGATACCATTGTAATTTTTGACCGTATTCGGGAGAATAGGAAGAAGTATTTTGGCAAGAAAAAGAGTTTTTCCGAGATCGTGAATATCAGCGTGAGCGAAACCCTGGCTCGCTCGATCAATACGGTTTTGACCACGATTATTATTGTACTCTGCGTTCTGTTTTTTGGTGGCGAGACCCTCAAGGATTTTGCCCTGGTTCTTTTGATCGGCTTTGCGATCGGGGCCTATTCTTCGATCTTTCTGGCTAGTCCGATCGTGGCCGCTTGGGAAGCCAAGGCATCCAAGAAGTAGAAAGTGAGGTACGTATTACTAGGTATAATCCAGGGCATCACTGAATTCTTGCCTGTTTCTTCTTCCGGCCATTTAGTCATCTTCCAAACCCTCTTTAAAGTTCCTTACAGCATCGCCTTTGATGTGGTGGTCCATCTGGCCACTGCCCTGGCAGTCATCGTCTACTTTCGGAAGGATATTCTGGAATTGTTTACTTCCAAACGCAAAATGCTCTGGCTGATCATAGTTGGAACAGTTTTTACCGGAATATTGGGGTTAACTTTTAAGGACTTCTTTGAAAGCCTTTTCAGTTCAATCTTTGCAGTGGGATGGTTTTTATTGCTTACGGGGTTGATCATTGTTCTGGCGGAGTGGATTGGGAAGGGAAAGCGAAAGTTAGAAGAGATGAATATTTGGGATGCGATTTTAATCGGTTTGGCGCAGGGTTGTGCGATTGCACCCGGTCTTTCCCGATCAGGGACAACGATCTCCGCTTCACTGGCCAGGAATATTGATAGAACCTTGGCAGCGAGATTTTCTTTTTTGCTTTCCATCCCGGCTATTTTAGGGGCAGGGTTAGTTCAGTCAAAAGAAATTATAAAGGCTGGCACAGTTGGAATTGGATTGTGGCCGTTGGTTCTAGGTTTTATAGCTGCCTTTGTTTCAGGCTGGGTTGCGATAAAAATATTTATGAGTATTATACAGAGAATGAGTATAAGAGGTTTTGCGTATTATTGCTTTGTGGTTGGGACTCTGGTTTTACTTCTTAGCGCCTTAGCGTCTTAGTAGCTATAAAATTTGCTACAAAGTCAGAAGTTATAGAATGGTTATGGCAACAAAATACTACATTGGATTTGATATAGGTTCGGATAGCGTGCATACGATTGCATTAAACGAGGAGGGGAAGATGGTTTATTCTCCAACCTCCCTCATGCACTTTGGAAACCAGATTGCCGCGTTGAGAGAAGCCTATGATGATCTAATAAAGATCCTGGGTGAGGAAAACATTAAAGCAGTTGCTTTTACGGGTACGGCCGGGAAACTCATTGCGGAAACCACCGATAGTCCCTTTTATTATGATTCAATTTCAATTCCGGCCGGGGCAGAGATAATCGCGTCAGGCGCAGAATATATCTTCCACATGGGCGCTTCTAACCCCTATTTCTTTGAAAGAGTGGTTGAGAAGGATGGCGGCAGGGCTTTTGTGGCAGACCATGGAACCGGCACCAAATGCGGGGGAGGGAGCGGCATCTTAATAAATAAACAGATCAGGAGATTTTTTGCGGAGGACTTCCCGATCAAAGTGGAAGACCCTGATTCTCGAGCAAACCTTCAGGAAAAAGAGTTGATCAAAAGGGGAAATAGAAGAAAACTCCAGCAACAGTTAGAGCATATGCATGAAAAAGCCTTAGCCAGTATACTGAGCTCTTCCAAGGACCTGGATGTAGGGGGAAGATGCGGGGTTATTATCCAATCGGATATGATACACATGCAGAATTCGGGAGAACAAATCCCTAATATCCTAAAGGGCATGTACCGAAGAGTTGCAAAAAACTACAAAAGCGATGTGGTCAGAACCAGGATCCTTGATAAGCGCAAGCAGGCCATTGCCACCGGAGGAGTTTTTCTTAATGAGAATATGGTAAACATGCTTTCCAAGGAATTGGGCCTTGAAATAACTTGGCCCACATCCTTTGAGAAGATCGGGGCGGCCGGAGCGGCGCTAAAAGCGTTAAAGGAGAAAAGGGAATCAGGATTTAAGCCAGCTGATCTGGACAAAGTTCTTGAAGCCCAGAAGAAGGAAATACATTTTGCCCCTCGTTTGTCGTCGGCCTTAAACAAGATCCACGTTTATCCAGAGGAAAAGGCAATTGCAAAGACTGAGGGGGGATTAATTATATATAAGAAATTGAGCTCTCTCACCGGGGTTGTTATTGGAGTGGACGGAGGAAGCACCACCACCAAAGCCCTCATCGCAGATGCAGCTGATCTGGGAATAATTGCAGAGATCTGTTTAGACACGAATGGAAGGCCCCTCGAAACAGCTCAAGAGATGTTTCGAGAAATCCGGCAGCATCTTGGGAGCTACCTTAAAATCCAGGGAATTGCTTATACCGGCAGCTCAGGAGCGTTCTATTATAAACTCTTTACCGATTTTAGAAAAGCGCCCTCTATTGCCAGCGCAGATATGATAAAAGACGAAATAACCTGCCATGCCTACGGGGTAAGGCGCTTTAATAAAAGGGTTGATACCATCTTTGAATGCGGCGGCCAGGATGCAAAGTTCACCCTGTTTAATAAAGATGGGACAGTGAAAAAAGCCAAAATGAATCTGAGCTGCATGGCAGGAACCGGTCAATCAATGAAAA
>JAZFXQ010000105.1:0-4519 GCA_036448795.1 Candidatus Margulisiibacteriota bacterium
GCGGTATAGAATTCGGAGCGACTTACGATGTGTTTTACCACGCTCGGAACGAAGTGATTATAGCAACCTGCTCCCAGAAAAGAAGAAGAAAACTTGTTTTTTTCGCTTACCTTTATTAGCTCATTGAGTAGCTCTGGCTCAGAAAGAGGAGGGGGGAGGGGGAGGCCTTTTTTTAGTTTTGTTTTTTCAGGGACATCTCTAAAGAGATCATTAATCGACGCTGCTTTGATCGACTCAAGCAGAATTTGCTGATCTTTGGCTGTATGGGGGATGTAGCGCATGTCTTATTTAGATTCGACGAGCTTCTTGTAATCGGTTGCCGAAAGCAGGGAGTTCAAGTCAGAAGGACTGCCCATCTCTACCTTTATCATCCAACCCTTTCCATACGGATCTTCGTTGACCAGTTGCGGACCATTATTGAGCTCTGCGTTGGCTTCGACCACCCTGCCTGAGACCGGGCAATAGAGAGAGGAGACGGATTTCACAGACTCTACTACCCCAAACTCTTCCGTGGCCTTAAGCTCTTTGCCAGCTCCTGGAAGCTCCACATAGACCACATCTCCCAGCTGATCCTGGGCATGATGGGTTATACCGATCGTGGCCAGATTTCCTTCGGCCTTAACCCATTCATGTTCCTTGCTGTATTTTAACCCTTCCGGGATCACGCCTGCTTCTCCAGTTTATTAACGGTATATCTGCAATAGCCAAAAATTATTCCAGCAATGAGAATTCTGGAAAGACTGTCCCAGAGGCGGTCATAAAGCATTTTCTTCTGGTAGTAAGCATCAAAAAACTGTTCGCCCTTCTCAACTGGCAGAGGGGTCTCTCCCGGCGGGGCAAAGAGAGAAGAACCCGCTCCCCTAATGTTGTAGAGCCCCATCGAAGTGCTTGCCAGGTCAATCACCCCCCACATCAGAACAAAAAAAGCCATGACGCAGATCACATAATAATACACTTTTCTAAGATCCAGGTTACTAAACGGCATATAGTACCTCCTTTTTTAACAATCGGTATTTTATCTCTTATAGAAGGTTTTCGCAACTACTTTTGCAGGGATTCGATTTCCCCGGATTTCAACCTGAACGGAGTTTCCTAAAAGAGCTTCTTGTGTTGCAAGGTAGGCCAGGGCGATTGGTTTTTTAAAGTATGGGGAAAAAGTTCCGCTGGTTACCTTGCCGACTAATTTCGAGCCTTTATGATCAAAGATCGAATCTCCAGCACGCGGGATAGCTCTTCCTTCGGGCTCGATCCCAACCAATTTTTTAACCGGACCTTGTTCCTTCTGTTTTTGAAGAGCGCCTTTTCCAATGAAATCTCCTTTGGCGAGTTTAACCGCCCAGCTATAACCGGCCTCAAGCGGGGAAGTCTCGTCGTCATATTCGTGGCCGTAGAGAGGGAGCCCTGCTTCAAGCCGTAAGGTGTCCCTGGCACCCAGGCCACAAGGTTGAACCTTTTCTTTCATAAAACCGGCCCAAACTTTTTCCGCCTCTTTTTTTGCAACGATTAGCTCCAGACCATCTTCGCCGGCATAGCCTGTCCTGGAAACAATGATATCCCTCCACCACAGGGTGTGATTGTGTTTTAAATCTCCAAGGGAAACATTTAAGACTTCGCTTACGGCTTTTTCTGCGCGTGGACCTTGAATCGAAAGCATGCAGTAGTTCTCATACAGGGAGACAGAGGCATGTTTAAAGGCCTGAGCATGTTTTTTAAGCCAGGCCAGAACCTTGTCAGTGTTGCTGGCGTTGCAGACGACCAGGTAAAGCATGGGCAGCTTGTAAACCAGGATATCATCCACGGTTCCGCCCTTTTCATTGCAGATAATCGAATATTGGCACTGATGGAGCGAAAGCTTTGAGGCATCATTGGTGGTTGTTTTCTGGATCAAGGCAAGCGCATCTTCGCCTTCGATCTTGATCAAACCCATATGGCCAATGTCAAAGATCCCGACCAAATTTCTTACCGTATTGTGTTCTTCGATGATGCTTTTGTAGGAGACCGGCATCTCCCAGCCGGCAAACTCAACCATTTTGGCGCTTAAAGCCACATGATTATCATAAAGAGGAGTTCGTTTAAACATGGCCTTGGAAACTACAAACATTTGGGAAGGGCAGCGGCAAATCTTTTGGCCTGCTCTTTTGTCCCAATAGAAACCCTTATTGCTTCGGGCAAACCAAAAGAAGTCAGCGGCCGAATAATCACCCCTTGCTTCATCATTTGCATAAACAACTGATCCGCAGTTTTTTTTAGGTTTATAAAGATAAAATTGGACTCGGTCTTTTTGTATTCTAACCCAAGCTTATCCAGCTCCGCATAAAGATATTTTTTTCCTTCTTGGTTGTTCTGGTAGGTTTTGGCCTGGAATTCTTTGTCGTCCAGAGCTGCTTTTGCGCCGGCTTGAGCCAGGCGATTGACGTTAAAAGGCGGTTTGACCCGGAACATATAGCTTACAAGTTCTTTTTTGGCGACCCCATAGCCTGCACGGAGACCGGCCAGGCCGTAGAATTTTGAAAATGTCCTTAAAATCAGAACATTCTTATTTTCTCTTACATATTTCAAGCTGTCCGGGAACTCTTTTGATTCAACAAACTCGATATAGGCCTCATCTATTATGACCAGGATGTTTTCCGGGATCTTTTTCAAGAAAACCTCCAGCTCTTTTGCTGAGATCATGGTCCCGCTGGGGTTGTGTGGGTTGCAAAGAAAGAGCATTTTTGTCTTCGGGGTGACCGCTGTTGCAGCTGCCTCAAGGTCCTGGGAGTAGTTCTTTAGATCAACAAAGACCAGCTTGCCGTCAAAGATCCGCGTTACGAATTCGTATAGGCTGAAGGTGTTGTTTGGGAGGACGACTTCTTCCCCGGGTTTTAGAAAGGTGGCCGCCGCCAGCTGCATGATCTCATCTGATCCATTTCCCACAATGATACAGCTTTCATCGATCTTTAGTTTCTTTGCCAGCGCTTCTCTTAAGAGAATAGATTTTTGATCTGGATAGATCTGCAAATTTTTGGTTTCTTTGGCAATCGCTTCTAGAGCTTTGGGGGAGGGGCCAAAGGGGTTTTCGTTTGAGGAAAGTTTTGCAACCCCGGGCTCTTTTGGTGTTTTACCAGGGACGTACTCCTTAAGTCCTTTTATGGCCGGCCGGGTGAATTCTTCAGCCATTAAAATGGATTGGCCCAGCTGAAGCCAACTAAAGCTGCCCGGGTATCTTTGGCTTCAGCGTTATCAAGAATATTCAAGCCCGAAATATTTAGCGAAAATATGGGAGTAAAATAAAACCTTGCGCCGGCGTCGACCTGGAATAAAGTTTCTCCTGCCAGCAGATCACAGGCCAAGAAAAAGGTGTTGGCTATGGGAAATTCGATCCCAGCCATTCCGAGCGGTCTAAATTTCTTATCTGGGAAATCAGCCATGAAGCCAAAGGTAAGTCTTGGCCCCTGTTTTAGATATTTTGTGGCAACCATGTAAACATCGGTTTCCGTATAGGAGAAGAGATTTTCAACCCCGATCGCTAGGAGCAAGGGATAGGGCTCCTCTCCGGTAGAAAGCGAAAGCTTCATGTTTATAAAGACCCCTTCACGGATCTTATCAGAATCCTTTTCAGTCCCGCCCACAACCCCAAGCTCAACCCCGTGGAAGGTCCCCAGGTTCATTTTGTAGTAAACGGTTGACTCGGTCGAGGAGAATTCAGGTATAAAGGTGGCTCCAAAATCTGCACCGATATTAAAGTTCTTATAAGGGATGACATCTGCCGAAGGAATGCGGACCACCCCGCTCGGGCCGTTAATGGCCGGGGCAGGGAAGACCTGGGGATAGGCACTTGCTGGAGCAATGACCAATAACCAAGATGCAATTACCAAACAAATTCCAAATCCCAATTTACAAATACTGGACATTTAGATCCCCCTCCTTTTGCTAATGAGTGAATTATAGACATTTTCCATTTTTTTTGCAACCATAGCTGAAGAAAACCTGAGATGGGCATCCTCTTCGGCTTTAATTGACAGCCCTCTTCGTAATTTATCATCCCTCAAAAGCCGCAGGACGTGCTCAACAAAGTTTTCTTGGTTCTGAGGGACGAGATAGCCATCTATTCCATTCTCTATCACATCGGACAATCCTCCGCCAAAGACGGCCACCACTGGAAGGCCGCAAGCCTTAGCTTCGGTTAGGACCAGACCCTGGGTTTCGGTGGTTGAAGCGTAAACAAAGAGATCCGCAGCCAGATAATAGTCAAGAACGTCAGAGTGCCTTCTTTGCCCGGCAAAGATTATGCGAGGAGCAAAGGACCGAGCTAATCCTCTGTATTCTTTTTCTTTTGGCCCTCCCCCCACTAATATAAAATAAACATCCTTTTCTTGGGCGCGAATAGCGTCGAAAGCCTTGAGCAGAAAAGGAACATTTTTCTCTTCGGAGAGCCTCCCCGAGAAAAGCAGGATTTTTGCCTCAGCCGGGATTTGATGCCTTTTTCTGATCTCAATTCTCTGACCCCTGGCCCTTTTCTTTTCTTTTATCTGATCAA
>JAZFXQ010000106.1:0-7270 GCA_036448795.1 Candidatus Margulisiibacteriota bacterium
TTCGATTATCTCACGCGCCTCGGATAGTTTTCCCAAGACCGGGATGCCATGATAGGACTTCCCGATCTTAGCAGGATCATCGTCTAAAAATCCGACCGTTTTATATCCCAAGCTTTTATCCTGTGCGATCTTTAAAGCCAAAATCTTCCCCATTTCCCCGGCCCCCAGGATCAAAGTCTTCTTTACCCCCCACCCCTTCAGGCGCATGATCCTCCGGGATTCAAAGAAAACTATGCGGAGCAATCCCAAAAGGAGTAAGGCTATCAACCAGGCATTCACAACCACCAATCGCGAGAACCAAAATTCCCGATAAAGGAAGAGCAAACCGAGCAAAATCAGAGAGGCCAGGGTGACCCCCATGAGGAGCGCGGCAACCTCATCGATCAGTGAGGTGAACTTCTTCTCTTCATAAAGACCGGCAATTTTAAAGATCGCCAGCCAGACCAGAGTTATAAAGATCAAGACATTCAGGTACTCTTCAAAAATGGGGATCGAACCGGGGGTGATGAAAAGAAGAACCCTAAACCTAAAGAAATAGGCTAAAATGAAGGAAAGGTTTATTAAAATTGCGTCTAAAACTATCTTTAACAACATAAATTATTTCTATTTTCCCAGCATTTTTTTGGCATAGGCATTCTTTGCGTCAAGCATGAGAACCTGCTCAAATTCTTCCCGGGCCCGATCTTGATTTCCCATTAAGAGATAGACCCTTCCCAGACCGATATGAGCGGGAACATTTTTGGGATCGCTAAGGATCACCTGTTGAAAATCAGAAAAGGCTTGCTGCGCATCTCTCTTTCTTAAATAGACTTCCGCCCGGAGAATATAGGCGGTAGTTATGCTCGGGTCAATTTGGATCATGGTTTGAGATATTTCCAGGGTCTTTTCTATCCATCCGTGTTCAAGGTAAAGCCAGGCCACCCTTTCCAAGATGATCAGGTTATTGCTATATTTATCCAGGGCCCTTTCAAAGACCTTCAAGGTCTGGGAGGCTCTGCCAATTCTCCGGTTCAAGTTTTCAAGCCTTAGCATGGGTTGCGTTAAGTTGGGGTTGATCAGAAAGGCCTTTTCAAAGTGCCCGGCCGCCAGGGCCACCTTCCCCTGCGCCTCATAGATCATTGCCAGGGTGTGGTAAACTTCAGCATAATAGGGATCAATCTTTAAAGCGATCTCAGCATATTCCTTGGCGCGGCTCAAGTCTCTTTGCATAAGATGGATCTTGGAAAGCATAAAAAAATTATCGGCATTATAGGGATCGATCTGGGTTCCATACTTTAAGGTAGAAATTGCCTGGTCTAAAAATTTCTTCTTTTCGGAAGTGGTGCGCGAAAGATTAAGGTAAGCGATCCCCAAATGCGAGACCGTACTCCCCTCAAAAGGGAACACCTTAAGTGATTTTTCAAAGGCCTGAGTGGCTTGTGGGAAGCGTCTTTGCCCGATCCTGGTCTTTCCGGCCTTAAACCAGATATCCCCCCGAAACGAAAAGAAAGCTAGATAGATCAAAAATATGACCAAAATTACAACTGCGGCCACCGGAAGCCAAGGAATTTCAACCCAAGAAAGCTTTCTTCCCTTCTCTACCTCCCCCTTTCCCTCTTCCCCTTCCCCTATCACCATCAGCATTCCCCACATAATCCAGAATAAAGAGGTAATGGCCACTACTCCAAAGCTGAATTGATTCTGAATGAGAAAGGCTAAAGCCGCTGCCAGCAGGCCGGCCAAGATCAACTTCTCTTCCTCTTTGGCTCCCCTGGCCTTTACCCATCCGACCTGGAATACGGTAAACAATAACCAAAGATAAACCAATAAAGTGATCAAGCCCTTGGTCACGCCCACATCAAAGGTTTCATTGTGACAACGATCCTGCTTTACATGAAAAGCCTCTTTAAACCTGAAAAGATCGGTTTCGTAGCGTGGGAAGAGCATCTTCAAAACCTCAGGCCCTATCCCAAAAAACGGATAATTGGCGATGATCTCAAAGGCGCTTTTCCAGGTCTCCCCGCGAGATCCGGCGGCCCCTTTAAGTTCCAATTTTGTTTCTGCTGTTGTGATCTCGCCAGCAAACCGTGCAAAAGGGGAAAACTCGGGACGGGTCATGGTAATACCTGAAATAAGCACGATCAGAAATCCCAAGATCCCTATTTTCTTCCAGTTTGCAAAAACCCAGCTTCTGCCTGCTACCAATACAAACAAAACCGCTCCGGTAAAGAACCCCATGTATGCACCCCGGCTCTGGGTATAGAGAATACAGATATAGATCAGGACCAGACTCAGCCCGAGAACAAAGTTGAATATCCGGGGATGCAGTCTCTCATAAGAAAAAGTAAAAAGAAGGGCTGAGGCAGTAATCACTAAAAAGCCAAAATACCAGGCCAAAAAATTGTGCGCCTCAAGAGTATAAATCATAAATAAAAAGGTGATCTGCCCAAATACAAAGTAACCAATCGGAATAAGCTGTTCATACCAATTAATCTGGCCGGAACCCCATTTCTTTTCCATCAAGAACATAGCCAGGATCAGGAAAAAGGCCATGAGCATGTAAGCCGCCAAGAAATTAGGCTGGCCAATGGTTCCGATGACCCTCTGCCAGGTGATCACCCCTCCCCACATGTATGGGTCTAAGGCATGTCTTTGAATTATGGAGTAAATGGCCATAAGGGTTGCCGCAGACATAACCGTCACTGTGATTCGCTTAAGCTGCTCAAAAGATTTTATGTAATTGGTGATGACAAAAAAGAAAAGACCAAAGAGATACCAGCTGCTCAGCCCCTCGTATCTTCCGTAAAATCCGACCAGGCTGGTATAGACATGAACCGAGGTCAAAGAGGCAATGCTGGTGCAAAGCAGAAAGGAGCAGACCGGCCAATCCAGGGGTGTCCGGATGAAGCGATGCTTGCGGGTTATGATCAATTTAATGGCCCAAACACCCAGAATGACTGAGCCCAAAACCCGCATCCAGGTGGTCTTGGTCCCGGAAAAAACAATTCCCAGCCTGCGGTCAAAAATGGTGGGCATGATAAAGATCACGATCAGGATCAGGATCTCCATCGCAAAATTGAATAATTCAGAGTTGTTCCAGTTCCTGGATTTTTTCATTTGGTCTTTTCTTTAATAAAATTCATGATTTCCCGCTTAAATCTTTCCTTATCGAATTTCAGGGCGTGTTCGCGAATCTTGTTTTTATTAAAGGTCCTAAACTGAAACCTTTTTATGGCCTGGATCAGCGAATCCGCCGTCTGCTTCTCAAAGAACATCCCCGTTTCCCCATCCATCACGGTTTCCTCCGCCCCGCCCGCCTTATAAGCGATGACCGGCCGGCCGGCTGACATAGCCTCCAAGGGGACGATCCCGAAGTCCTCTTCGCCCGGGAAAACCAGAGCCCGGCACTCTGCCATATGCTTTGCCAGATCTTGATCCAGCAGACGCCCCAAAAATTCGATGTTGGGCCCTGCCATCCTTTGCAAGTCACTCCGGCCCGGGCCGTCTCCAATTATTTTTAGCGGCAGATCCAGCTTATTAAAGGCCTCAACCACAACATCGATCCTCTTATAAGGGTTTAAACGGGATACCACCAGGAAATAGTCGTGGTCCAGAGCCGACGGTTTGAAAAAATCACATTCTACCGGCGGATTAATTATAACAGATTCCCGTCCGTATGTCTTTTCTATGCGCTCTGCCACGGTTCTTGAATTGGCTATGAAAAAATCAACCGCCTGAGCGGTTTGCAGATCCCATTTTTTTATGGGATCCAGAAGCAGAGGCAGCAGATTTTTTAGAAAGGAAGGGATCGATTCTCTTTTAACATAATCCTCATAGCGCCAGACAAAGCGCATGGGGGTGTGACAGTAACAGATATGCAGCTGGCCGTCTCTCTTCTTGACTCCCTTGGCCCAGGCCGAGCTCGAAGAAAGGATCAGATCATACTCGGAGAGGTCAAAGCTCTCAAAGGCCAACGGATAAAAAAGCAGGTAATATTTAAAGAGACTGGAAATAAAAGGGAATTTCTGCATGAAGGAGGTGCGGATATCCATGCGCTGGAAAATATCCGGCATTCTTTTTTCGTCAAAGATGGAGGTGTAGATCGGGTCCAGGGGAAAGGCCTCGTGCAGGGCAGAGATCACTCTTTCCGCACCGCCAAACTGGTTGAGATAATCGTGGACGATCGCGATCTTCATTGAGGTTTGAGATGACCCTTTTCGATAAGATAAGCTTTAAGCGCATCCGGCCAGGGGCGCAGATCGTCCATGCCGAACTTTTCAAGATGGGTGTTCTTCAGCACAGAATATTTTGGGCGACGGGCCTTAGTTTTAAAATCAGCCGAAAGAGCTTTAAGCATGGTGATCTTCCGCCCTAAGAGCTCAAAGATCTTGCTTGTGAACTCATGCCAGGAACACTCCCCGTGGTTCACAATATGATACAAACCATAATGTTCGGTCCGGATAAGCTGGTTTATTTTCGAAGCTAAATCAAAAGTATAAGTCGGGGAAAGGACCTCATCCGTCACCACTTTCAGTTCTGGCTGAGAAGATGCACGTTTCAACATCCCTTCCACAAAATTGCCTCCCCCCTTTCCCAGGCAGCCTGCCGCACCGTACAGCCCGGAAGTTCTTACTATAAAATATTTATCTAAAACATCTTCAACATAGTTCTCTCCAGACAGTTTTGATTTTGCGTAAACAGATTGAGGGTTAGGCCTATCTGTTTCGACATAGGGTTTCCCCTTTTCCCCGTCAAAGACATAATCAGTGGAGATATGCACTAAAACCGCTTTGCTTTCTTTGCAGGCCTCGGCCACATGCTTTACTCCTTCGGCATTCACTGTAAAAGCCAGCTCAACCTCATCCTCGCATTTATCGACGCTATGAAAGGCGGCGGTGTTTACGACAATATCTGGAGAATGCTTTTTGATAACCTGGAAGGTTTTATCTTTATCAGTAATATCAATATCCCGGATGGTTAGAGGAATCTGTTCTTTTTTGGGAATTACTTTGCAGAGGTCGCTGCCCAACTGTCCATCCGCGCCGATGATGAGGATTTTCATTTCTTCTTCCTAGCTATAAATTTACCTTTTCTGGATCGAAATGATAAAAATGCCTCTTACCTTTATCTACATCGTGAGGTTTAGTTATATCAATTTGCTTATTTGCATCCGATATTCTATCCCCATCTATTCTTATGCCTCGCTGTTTTATTAATCTCCTAGACTCAGAACCTGATGGTGCAATGCCTGTTGCGCTTAAAAAATTTGCTGCAGACATTGCTTTCATCCGACTCTTCCTAGTGTTCTTCAATTCTTTTCCAAATGGTTTTTTTTCACTTGTTAACGTTACAGGCTTTCTTTTTTCGGGCTCTTTTTTTTCTTTAAATATTGCTTCAAATTCTGCTTCTGCCTGATCCGCTTCGGCCTTGCCGTAAAATCTTGCCACAATAGTATGCGCCAACTTCTTTTTGGCTTCTTTGGGATGCATGGCCTTGATCTCATCCAGAGAAAAATCCGTCAAGAGCTCATAGTAGCGAAGCATGAGTTTGTCGGAAATGGACATGGTCTTGCCATAAATTTCACCGGGAGGCTCGGTGATCCCAATATAATTATCAAGGGACTTGCTCATCTTCTGGACGCCGTCCGTCCCTTCTAATAACGGAAGGGTCAGGATGATCTGGGGCTCTTCCTTGAATTCCCTCTGGAGCTCTCGCCCCACCAGCATGTTGAACTTCTGGTCGGTTCCGCCAACTTCAACGTCCGCCTTGAGCTCAACTGAATCATAACCCTGAATTAATGGGTATAGAAACTCGTGGATCGAGATCGGTCTTTCTTTTTCATAGCGGTTCATAAAATCATCCCGCTCCAGCATACGCGCCACGGTATATTTTCCGGCTAAATTGATCACATCTTCGATCATGAGCTTCGACAGCCAGTCGCTGTTAAAAACCACTTTGGTTTTTTTTCTGTCCAGGATCTTAAAGGCCTGGTCCTGATAGGTCTTGGCGTTCCTTTTCACTTCTTCCTTGGTCAAGGGCTTCCTGGTCTCAGACTTACCGCTCGGATCCCCGATGCGGGCGGTAAAATCCCCGATCAGGAAAATGATCTCATGACCCAGATCTTGAAATTGTCTGAGTTTATTTAGAATTACGGTGTGACCAAGATGGATATCCGGAGCGGAAGGGTCCGCGCCCCATTTTATGCGGAGCGGCTTTCCTTTTTTCAGCTTTTTTATGAACTCATCTTCCGGGATGAGCTCGGCTGCCCCGCGCTTGATGATCTTTAACTGTTCTTCAATACTTTTCACCGACACCCCATCTCCTTTAAAACCTGCCGGGCGATCTTAAGAGCAACGTTGTCCTTGATGGCCACTCTGCCGATCCTTTCAGGCAGCACAAACTGCACTTTTCCGGCTCTTACCTTCTTGTCAATGGCCAGAGACTGAATGATCCTTTTAGAAGGCAACCGGTCGATTTCCGTGGGTAAATCCAGCTTCTCAAGCAGGTCCACTATCCTGCGAACCGCTTCCTGACTGATCATCCTCCTGCGATTGGCAACCTTGGCCGCTGCCACCATTCCCATGGCCACTGCCTCGCCATGGTTGTAGGCTCTGTATCTGGTCAGGGTTTCAAGGGCATGACCAATGGTATGCCCGAAATTCAATATCATGCGCAGACCAGCTTCCCTTTCATCCTTTTCCACTACCCGGGCTTTTATTTTTGCAGATTCAGCCACAATGATCTGCCAGACTTTCAGGGAAGCCCGCAGAGTATCCGGAGATTCAAAAGCCTTGGTGTTCAAATGATGGGAGTTTTCCTCCAGAAACTTGAAGAAGTCAGCATCCTCGATCACGCCGTACTTGACCACCTCCGCCAGACCGGTCCGGAGCTCCCGGGCCGGGAGAGTGGTCAGGGTCTGAATATCCGCCAGGACCAGCTTGGGCTGATAAAAACAGCCGATCAAGTTCTTGCATTTGGGATGATTGACCGCGGTCTTTCCGCCAATGGCCGCGTCCACCTGCGCCAGCAAAGTGGTCGGGACCTGAACATAACTTATTCCCCGCATATAGGTAGCTGCCACAAAACCGACCAGATCACCGACCACTCCACCCCCTAAAGCAATGATCATTGAATCCCGATGGGCGGAGTACTTGACCAGCTCATCAAAGAGCCCGGAAGCGACCTTCAGGTTTTTGTAGCGTTCCCCGCGGGGAACCTCTAAGGTGCGATGCTTAAAAGACTTGAGGCCTTTGCGCAGCGTATCCCCGTAAAGATCGTTCACCAGGGGATC
>JAZFXQ010000107.1:0-6020 GCA_036448795.1 Candidatus Margulisiibacteriota bacterium
TACCCTTTTTGCCGCGTGAATATTTTTTCAGACGGGCTGATAAGGCAGGCACTACGGTCAGGGCCGTGAGCATTGAAGCGATAATGGATATCGAAATAGTCACGATCAGGTCCCGGAAAAGCAGGATAACCATGCCCGTGACCAGGAGAAAAGGCAGAACAGCCGCCAGGTTGGTCAGGGTGGAAGCAACGATCGCTGAACCCACTTCCGAGCTGCCCTCTTCGGCCGCCTTGACACGGTTTCCGTCCATTTTCTGGCGCCGGGCGATATTCTCCAGCATGATGATCGAGTTGTCGATCAACATACCAACCCCCAGCACCAGGCCACCCAAACTGATCATGTTGATGGTAATGCCGAAGATTCCCATAAAAAAGAAAGTGACCAGCAAAGAGACCGGCACAGCAATGGCCACGATCAAAGTGCGGATAAAACTTCCCAGGAACAAAAAGACCGCCAGAACAGCCAGCAGGCCACCAAAGATCAGGGCTTCGCTAACGCTCTTGATCGAGTTCTCGATATAATAAGACTGGTCACTGACGATCGCAGTCTTAATATCGTCCGGGATCAAACCCCTTTGGCGCAGTTGCTTTATCTTGTCCTTGACCTCGTCGCACACAGCGACCGTATTGGCATTAGGCTGTTTCAGGAACCTGAGCAGGACAGAGGGTTTGCCATCCAGGCGCACGATCACCCGCTGGTCTTGAAAAGTATCGACCACCCGGGCAATGTCCTTTAAACGGACCAGCTCCCCTTCCCGGTTGGCGATGATAACGTTCCTGATATCTTTAAGGTCCTGGAACTTGGTCAGCAGCCTGACACTGAACTCCTTGCCCTTTGAAGTGATATAGCCGCCTGGGGCTTCGATATTTTCTTGGGCCAGAGCGGCCAGGACCAGCTCGGTCGAAAGCTCGTAGTCAGCCAGTTTGTCCGGATCAAAGACAACATGGATCTCCCTGATCCTGCCGCCGCTGGCAAAATTTGACGCCAGTCCCTGTATGCCCATGAACAGTTCTGAAAATTCATTCTCAGCCCAGGTGCGCAGCTTGACCTCATCACGCCTGTCCGAAGATAAGGCCAGATCAATGACCGGCGCCTGAGAAGGATCAGCCTTCCTGACCTCCGGATCGAAAGCGTCGTCCGGCAAATTCCTGATCCGATCAAGCCGGGCGCGCACGTCATTGAGCGCAACGTTTATATCCTTGCCGTAATCAAAATAAAGATAGGTCCGGGAAAGCCCCTCGGTCACGGTCGAGGTCAGCCTGAGGGCGTCCTCGGTCGAAGCCACGGCAGCCTCGATCTTTTTCGTGATGTTGCTTTCGACCTCCCCGGGCGAGGCCCCGGGATAAGAGACCCGGATCATGACCAGCGGATAGGTCATGCGCGGCAGCATATCGACCGATTGACTGCGCAGGGAATAAACGCCCAGGCCGCAGAGCAGGACCGTGATCACTAATGTCCCGACGATCCTTCTGATCGACAAATGGCTTAAGTTCATAACTTTGCCTCTCCGCGCAGACGCTGCAGTTCAATTCTAGCCAGATTATAATCCAGCAAGGCGCTGAGACAATTCATCTTGGCCTGCAGCGCAGCCTGCTCCGCGTCAAGCAGTTCCCGGCTGTTGACCGTGTAGCTGGCAGATCTTTGCTGGTAAAGCTTGAGGCTTTCTTCCGCCTTGCTTAAGTTCGCCTTTGACAGCTTGAGCCGCGCTCCTGCAGACCTCAGATCATCCGCCGTATTGGCATAGAGTTTTTTCAAACTCCTTTTTAAGATATTCAAGCCGGTGAGATTCTGCTGGTAAATACTTTTTGCCTGGTCTGCCTTGGCCGCGGTGCCCATAAAATCAAAGAGCAGCAATTCAAGCGAAACAGCCCATTGCGAATAACCATCAGCCGGCGGCCAAGTCGCCCACTCCCAACCGTAATATCCGGTAAGGTTAAGGCTGGGCAAAAGTGCGCTGCGAACGATCACCTGATCAAGCTCTGCCGCTTTAAGGCCAAATAATCCTTGACGATACTCATAGTTATTTTTCAGAATTGTTTCATCCAGATCCGTTGGCTCAACCGCAGCAGCCACCAGCGGCAGCGGATCCGACAATATCACACTTTCATTATCCTGATAGATCAGCTCCAGCAAAGACCTTAAGGCTTTATGATAATTATTTTTAGCAGCCTCAACATCCTGCTGGGCGTTGCCCACCTGCACCTCGATCTGCAGCAGGGCTTCCAGCCGCGGCGATCTGGTCCTGTCATACAACTTCTTTGACTTTAAATAGAAAGCATCCAGATTATTTAAAAAACCTTTTTCGGCTGCCAGCACTTCCTGAGCCTGCCTGGCGGTGTAGTAGGCAGAGGCAACGTCAAAGTACAAATCATTTTCAGCGTTCTGGAGTGAGTCCCTGGCCTGGGCCAGTTCAAGTTCCGCTTTGGCTTTGTCGCTTAATAAACTGCCGCCTGAGTAAAGCGGCTGAGAGAGAGTAAAAGACGCGGAATAATCATCTAAACTGCCGCCCAGTATAGTTGCTTTTGACGGCGAAACATAAGGCAACCGGGTATAGCCGGCGGACAGACCGAACCTGGGCAGGAACGCGGCTTTTTTTTCAGCGACCTTAAGCTCAGCCGCCTTGACCTGTTGCTGATGATAAAGGATAGTTTCGTTGCCGGAAAAAGCGGATCCGATACAATCGCTGAGCGTCAACGCGAGCCCCGGCTGAGCAAGAGCAAACAGAACAAAGATAAGGACGATGGCGATCAATCTATCTTTATTACTCTTAAGGCGCATTAACACCCCTCAATTATAGCATTCTTAGATATGCTGCGCCAAAAACTTCTCGGTCAAAGCTTGGCGGTATCTATAATACTACCAGCCCCAACTTTAATAAAGTTATTCTTGTATTCTTTTTGAAAAATAGAAATAGCCTTTTCTCCGGTGCAATGACAGGGGGCGATCTTTTTCACCCCTAGAGACCGCAAATCACTGATGATGGATTCAATCTTTTTGTTACTTAAATCATAAAGATGAAAACCGCCCAACACCAGGAATATCTCTTTTTTGAAATATTCTTTTGTTTCGCGGACGATATGAACGATCCCTGGATGCGAACAGCCGGTTACAATGATCAGGCCTTTATCCGTGTCAATGACCAGGGACTGCTCCTTGATCGCCTGACCCATTTCTCCGGCCGAGTACATCCCCCCTATGATCTCCTGAAACCTCTTCACTGTAACGATCTTGGCGCCCGCTGCTTTGACCTGGTCTTTCAATCCCTGAGAAAAGGACCTCAAAACATAAACTTTTTGGTCCGCATGCAACACTTTCGGCAGGCCGCCAGTGTGATCCCAGTGGTCATGGGAGATCATTATCTGCCAAATGTACTTCGGATCCGACCCCATCGCCTTCATGTTAGATAAAAGGATCTTGGCATCCCCACCTGTGTCGAACAGGATATTCCGCCCTTTATATTTAATTAAGGCGGAAAAACCCCAGGCAGGCTCGACCTCCTTGTTAACCGAAGTATTATCGTAATAAATTTTAATCGCAGGCATGCCACCCTCCTTCCCCCAGGCAGAAATTGACAAGAACAAGATAAAAAGAATTGATAATACTTTAAACCTCATTTTCTATCATATTCCATATCCTGGTGATTTCCTGAGCAATCTCAGATTGAGGATCATACTCAATAATTGTCTTCTCCATCCTCATCGCTCTGTTTACCTCAGTATCATAAGGTATTTTACCTGCTACTTTGATCGACTTTTTTACACAGATTTCTTCTATCCTCCGGACATTTTCCCGATTTATATCGTACTTATTGATACAAACCAGGGTCTTGATCTTGAAATGCTCCGTTAAATCGATGACTCTCTCCAAATCGTGTATTCCAGAAAGAGTAGGTTCTGAAACGACCAGCGCCAGATTCACTCCGGTCAGTGAAGCAATTACCGGACAGCCAATGCCCGGAGGACCATCAATTAGAATATAATCCAATTTATTATTTTTAGCGATTTCCCTCGCCTTCTTCCGAACAAGAGTGACCAATTTTCCTGAATTTTCGGAAGCGATCTCAAGCCGAGCATGCGCCATGGGTCCAAACCGGGTATCTGAAACAAAATGATATCCAGAGATTTTTTCCTCAAATTTAATAGCCTCAGTCGGGCATATCCGATAGCAGACCCCACATCCCTCACAAGAAACAGGATCAACCACAAAATTATCAGAGACCGCTGAGAAACGGCAAACTTCTATGCACTTTCGACATTCAATACATTTTTCCTTATCAACTAAAGCAATTTTAGCCGCGCTGAATTCGTGTTTTTCTTTAACTTCAGGAGTCAGGATCAAATAAAGATCAGCCGCATCCACGTCGCAATCCGCCATGACCTTGCTTTTTGTTAAACTGGCAAAAGCAGCTGCAATGGTTGTTTTGCCGGTGCCTCCCTTGCCCGATATAACTGTAATTTGTTTCACTTTTTGATTCTCTCAAGCATTTTCACAAACTCATTTTTATATTCAGGTAAAGCTTTGACCAAAGGCTCTCCTTTGGAATAGGATTCAGCAATTTTTCGATCTTCTGGAATCTTTAAAAGCACAGGAATATCTTGCTGCTTACAAAATTCTTCGGTCTTCGTATACGTGCTGTCGTATTTGTTTATTACTATGCCGCATGGGATTTTCATTTTTGCAAGAACACCCATTGCCAATTTCAGATCAGACAAACCAAAAGGAGTTGACTCAGTTACTAATATGCAATAGTCGGAGTACTTCACAGCCTCAACAACCGGACAGGAAGTGCCGGGAGAAACATCGATAATCACGGATTTCTCTTTATTTATTTTTCTTTTTACAGCTGAAACCATGGGAACCGGCATGGCCTCACCAACATTTAAAATCCCGGAAATGAATCCAATGTCGCCTGCTTTTCCCACTTCGATCTTGCCGATTTCTCTTTCTTTCTCTGCAATTGCTTTCTGCGGACAAAACAGGACGCATCCCCCACAGCTGTGACAAAGTTCTGGGAATATAAGAACTTTATTCTTAGCAACAACAATTGCATTATATTCGCATACTTCAGAACACTTTCCGCAAAAGTCACACTTGTTCTCGTCAACTTCTGGAACCAGAACCGTGACCTTTTCAACTTTTTCAATTTGCGGCTTTAGAAAAATGCGGGCATTTGGCTCTTCCACATCACAATCCAAAAACTGCACGTTCCTACCAATTGACAGAGCCAGGGAAGTAGCAATAGTTGTTTTACCGGTCCCACCTTTACCTGAAGCAATCGAGATAATCATATTTTTGGTCTTCTTTTTAAAGTCTCCTTTAAATCCATCGGTTTAGCTTCTGGTCGCTCGACATCATACACAGAATATACCTTCAACGGTTTAAACAGCTCTTTAATTTTTGATAATTCTTCCGGTGGAAGAGGCTTAACTGGGCAGGGGCGCAAAGGAGTGTTCACCTCAACCTCAACTGGTTTTATCTCTTTTGCCAAAGCCGCCAGATCAGCTGCATATTCTTTATTTTGTGGAACAAACATGATTTGCAAAGCCAACTTAAGAGGATATTCCTCATTGAATTTCCTTATTCCCTCTACTACCATGTGCAGAGTAATTCCATTCGTGGGCTGATTGACAATCCTAAAAATCTCCTCATTTGGAGCATCCAGCTTGGCCACCACTAAATCAGCCCGGCTTAGTTCTCTTCTAACCTGCGCATCATGCATTAGGGAAGAATTGGTCAAAACCGCAACCCGATTTTTGAATCTTTTCTTTATTTCTAAGATTGTTTCTCCAAGATCAGCTGCCAGGGTCGGTTCACCAGTCCCGGATAAAGTAATATAATCGATTTGCATATCAGGAAGACTTTCCAACTCTTTAACAATCTCCGAGGTTGGCACAAAAATTTCGCGCTTTATAATGTGTCTTACTGTTTTTCCTAATTGGCAGTAGATGCAATCAAAAGTACAAGTCTTTTCTCCAGAAATTAAATCTACACCCAAAGATCTTCCTAATCGCCAGGAAGGC
>JAZFXQ010000108.1:0-3956 GCA_036448795.1 Candidatus Margulisiibacteriota bacterium
CCCAAGGGAAACACTGACGTCTCGGTTAAAATCGCGCCAAATTATATTGAGCTCTATAAGAAAATCTTGGAAAACCATCTCTCAAAGTTTTCGGTGCCCTTTGATAGTAAACCTTCGGATAAAGAAAGGATCCTTATCCCAAGAAGCCTTTCATTCTTGAATGAAAAAGGGGTCTTCTATACCGCCCTGTACAATGCCTTAGGCTTTGAAGTTGTGGTTTCTCCTGAATCAGATGATCACATAGCCAATCTTGGGATTTCCCATTCTCATTCAGAGGCCTGCTATCCGATCAAACTGGCGCATGGTCACGCAGCCTTGCTGAAAGAACGATTAAGAGAAGGAAGAGATAAAATTTTACTGGTAAATCTAATCGGTTCCGATATTGAAAAGTATAAATTCTGTCCTTATGTTGCTTCGGCAGGGTTTTCGGTCAAAAACTCTTTGCACCTTGAAAATGAAGATGTTCTCCTGCCGGTGCTGCATTTTAACGATCCCGATTATAAATTAGAAGAAGCGATCAAAAAGGATTTAGACCGGGTTTTTCACGGCAGATTCAGCCTGGCTGCTGTAGGCAAAGCCGTGAACTCAGCTCTAAAAGCCCAGGGATTGTTTTTGGATGAGGCTTATGCAAAAGGTGAAAAGTTTGTCAACAGATTAGAGCAAAAAAATGAAAGGATATTCATCGGCATTGGAAGGGGCTACACAATTTTAGATGACAAAGCAAGCTCAAGAGTGCATGAATTGTTCGCTTCTTATGGCTTGCATTTTATTCCTTCTTTTTTCTTGAAGTCACCGGCTTACGATATAGCTCCGATCGCGGATAATATGTACTGGTGTCAGGGCCAGACTATGATCAAATACAATTTACAAGTGGCCCTGGATCCCCTGCTTTATCCGGTTAGGGAAACCAATTTTAATTGCGGGACCGATTCAATAATCTTATATCATGAAGAGGATATAATGAACAAGGCTACCAAGCCACAGCTGGTGTTGGAAACAGACGGCCACAACAGCAATGCCCAGTTTGGGACCAGAACCCTGGCGAATGCCGAGGTGGTTAAAACCCATGAATTTACCAGAGTTAAGATGGAAGATTTCAGGAGAGTTGGTCCCAAAACAGTTTTTAAGAAGATCATGGGAATACCTTATATGGGAGACGCAACCTATGGGGTGATAGCAGCATTCAAAGGATTTGGTTATAAATCAGAATTAATTCCGACCCAGACCGAAGAATCCAAGTATTTTGCAAGGAAGCTTGTTACCACCAACACCTGCAGGCCCTTTGCCTTTATGATCGGGGATGTCCTGGCCTGGATGCACGGGCTGAAAGCCAGGGGCATAGATCCAAACAAGGATGCGGTCGTTTTTGTGCCAAAGGCATATGGGCCCTGCCGGTTTGGACAATATTCGGTCATGTTAAGAAGATATTTAGATGAATTGGGCTTTGCGGAAACGCCTATTATTGATGTTGACGCTGATCAGGATTACAATAATCTTCCTATTTCAGGATCCGAAATAGTAAGGGTTTTTGTGCTGGTTTATAAAGGGATTGTTTGCGGTGATTTATTGTATGATGCGCTACTTCGAACAAGGCCCTATGAAAAAGAAAAAGGAATAGCTGAGAAAAGGTATAAGAATCTATGTGAAGAATTGCACGGATTGATTGAAAAAAGACCGTCAACCAGGCAATTGGCAGCCTTTATGCAAAACGCCAAGCAAGGGCTTGAGGCAGTTGTTGATTATGAAAAGAAAAGAAAGCCCATGGTTGTTTTGAGCGGCGAGATCTTTGTAAGATGCCATCCCATCGCCAATCAGGAGTCCATAAGATTGCTTGAGAAGTATGGATTAGAAGTTGTGCTTCAAGGAGGAAGCCAGTGGGTTGATTATACCAATAAATACAATATAAGCGTTTTTAAGGACACAAAGAAATGGAGTAAATTGTTGGTTGCTCTGGTTAAAAAATGGTACATTAAACATGTTCGAAATGAACTGCGTAAGCCTCTGGCAAAGTACTTAATAGGCCGTGAGGCGCATGATCCGGCACACATTGTAGAAGCCCCACAAAAAGCGTTGATCTATGAAAAATTGATCGGGGGGGAATCTCCCCTGTCTATCGGAGAAGCCTATCTCTTTTCAAAAGGAGACCTGGGACCGATATGCGGCGTCTATCATGTCGGGCCGTTTGGCTGCATGCATGAAACAGTTGCCTCCACTATAATCAACGCTTTTATCCAGAAGCAGAGAACCCAGGCAAAAGAGATCAATTTTAAGATCGTTCCCTTTATGGACGCGGTCTTTGGGGATTCTGAGCTTCCCAATCTAGAGGCTGAGATAGCGGCTTTTGCAGAGAAGTGTTGCTTGAAAAAAGAAATTAGCAAAATTTGACCCGATCCCAGATTTGATGTATATTACCCCTGATGATTCTGGATGATATAATCTTCAACAAACGCCAGGAAGTTACTTCGCTTAAAGTGCTTTTGAGCGGCAAGCATCCCCGCAAACTGGCCAAAGATCTGCCTAAGCCGCGCGATTTTCTAAAAGCCTTTCGCAAAGGAAAGTTTTCCCTGATAGCGGAGATCAAAAAGGCTTCTCCTTCTGCCGGGATCATCCGGGAAGATTTCAAACCCATAAGCCTGGCAAAGACTTATGAGGAATGCGGAGCCTCAGCCATTTCGGTCCTGACCGACGATAAATTTTTTCAGGGCAAGCTTGAAAATATCAAATTTGCCAAAGAATCAACCACTCTTCCAGTCCTGCGCAAAGATTTTATGATTGATGAATCCCAGATATACGAATCCAGGATCGCCGGAGCAGATGCCCTTCTTTTGATCGCCAGGGTGCTTGAAGATACGGATTTGGTTGAGCTGATTAAATTGACTGAATCCCTGGGCATGCAGACCCTGGTAGAGGTTCATAGCGCTGAAGAAGTCGAGCGGGTCTTGAAGACCCGAGCCAAGATCATCGGCATTAATAATCGCGACCTGGATACCTTTAAAGTTGACCTAAATAACACCCTCCAGCTCATGGGAAAATATCCAAAGCTCAAAGATCGCATAGTTATCAGCGAGAGCGGGATCAAGACGCACGAAGATGTTGAGGCCTTAAAAAAGGCTGGAGTGGATGGGGTTTTGATCGGAGAATCGTTGCTAAGAAGTAAAAACATCCCAGCCAAGGTTAGGGAGCTAATGGGATGAATTTTAACAATAAATTCCTTAGTTTTGCATTTTGCATTTTAATTTTTGCATTTGTATGCAGGGGAGCATTCGCCATGGGCGAGCCTCCTTTGCCTCCTGAAGAAGTTGTAACTCCGGAGGTTGAATTTGTGCGCGAGTTCGGGCTTCCGGGTTCGGGAGACCGGCAGTTCTATTATCCCCATGATGTTGATGTGGGGCTGATGGGAGATCTGGAGACCGGGTTGGGGAACATCTTTGTGGTGGATACCGGCAACAACCGTGTGCAGAGGTTGGACGAAGACGGCGGCTTTGTCTATCAGTTCGGGGGCTTCGGGAGCGAGCACGGAAAATTCAATACCCCGGTGGGCATAGCGGTTGATTTTAATTTCCGCATCTATGTTTCGGAAAAGGATAATGACCGTGTCCAGCTCTTTGACATTCGGGGGAATTATCTAAACGATGTGGCTACCGGAGAGATCGGCTATCGGCAGCTCTATGACCCGGCTGGAATGGATGTGGACTCCCTGGGAAATCTTTATATTGCTGATTCCGGCAACGACCGGATTTTGAAATTCAGCGGCAGCGGCGATTTCTTGGGTTCGGTGGGCGGATTTGGATACGGCATGGGGTTTTTTGACGGTCCCAAGGATGTGGCGGTTGACCGGGATAGATACGTGTATGTGGCAGATACCCAAAATCATCGCATTCAAAAGCTGGATATTGATGGGAGGCCGGTGCTCATGTTCGGTGAATTTGGGTATGGGGCCGGACAGTTTTACAGGC
>JAZFXQ010000109.1:0-2198 GCA_036448795.1 Candidatus Margulisiibacteriota bacterium
GATAAAAAAATGGAAAAAACAATAGCGGAAATAAATGAAAAAATCGAGAAAGGCAGAGCGGTTGTGGTAACCGCAGAGGAAGTCATTGAGATCGTTGAAAAGAAGGGGCTGGTGCAGGCCACAAAAGAAGTAGATGTGGTTACTACCGGGACCTTTGGACCGATGTGTTCATCCGGAGCGTATTTCAATTTTGGTCATACTAAACCAAAATTAAAGGCTGGTGGGGGTAATGCCTTATTGAATAACGTACCCGCTTATGCTGGTTGGGCAGCAGTCGATCTGTATATCGGAGCGACCGTTGCCTCGCAGGATGATCCACTCAATAAGATCCATCCCGGGGAGTTTGGCTATGGCGGCGCTCATGTTATAGAGGATCTGGTAGCCGGCAAGGATGTCCGCTTGCAGGTGGAAGCTTACGGAACCGATTGTTATCCACGCAAGCATCTGGATACCTGGGTCAACATTAAGGATTTAAACGAGGCAGTCTTGTTCAATTCAAGAAATGCCTATCAGAACTATAACGTTGCGGTCAATTTATCGGATAAGACCATTTATACTTATTTAGGGACGTTAAAACCGAAGCTGGGGAATGCTAATTACTGCAGCGCCGGGCAGCTTTCGCCATTGCTCAATGATCCTTATTACAAGACTTTAGGAATCGGGACGAGGATCTGGCTTGGAGGAGGGATCGGCTATATTGCCTGGCAGGGAACCCAGCACAATCCTCATGCTCCCAGATCAGCTAATGGGGTTACAAAGCGGCCTGCCGGCACTCTGGCACTTATCGGAGATTTGAAGCAGATGAGTCCAAAGTGGATAAAGGGGGTAAGCTTTGTCGGCTACGGCGTTTCTCTTAATGTTGGAATTGGAATACCTATTCCGATCCTTAACGAAGAGATCCTTAAATATACAGCTGTAAAAGACGAAGATATTGTTGCTGCTGTAGTTGATTACAGCGATGCTTATCCGCATGGCAAATCGGATATTCTGGGGGAGGTAAACTATGCTCAAGTAAAGAGTGGTGAGATCGAGGTCAAGGGCAAAAAAGTCCCAACCTCGGGGATCTCCAGCTACAAGAGCGCGATTGAGATTGCCAACGACCTCAAAAAGAAGATCCAGAAAGACGAATTCCTTTTGACCGAGAAGGTCGCCGATCTTCCGGTCGGAGATTCCGCTCCCAAATTCAAGCCGTTGAAGGAACGGCCGGTAAAGGAGGAGAAGTAAAATGGCGGCACGAAAAATTGTCCTAACTTTTCCCAAAGAAAAAATTGATAAGCCGATCGTCTCCAAGCTTATCAAAGAATACAACCTCGTTTTCAACATAATGAAAGCCAGTATTACTCCTGACCAGGAAGGGCATATGGTACTTGAGTTGGACGGAGAGAATCCTGAGATCGAGAAGGGGATAAAATACCTAAAAGAGCAGGGAGTTTCTATCCAGCCCTTAAGTAGAGATATTAAAGTTAACTGGGAAAAATGCACGCAATGCGGTGCATGCGTTTCTATCTGCCCCACAGAAGCTCTTTACATAAAGGATCGAAAAACTATGGAAGTAGCCTTTGATCCTGAAAAGTGCATTGCCTGTGAGCTCTGTATTCGACCCTGTCCTCCGAGGGCTATCGAAGTTCATTTTTAGTTCCAAATGTGCTAGAATATCGCTAAGAGGTGGTATTCTATGTCACATATTCTGATTAAAGTTTGGGATCGTGAATTTGTTTTAAACAGGACAGCCTGCGGAGTGCTTGGGGTAATAAGCTTTGTTGCTTTAACCGTTGCCGGCGCCTATATTCGAATTCCCTTACCCTTTAGCCCGGTTCCCATAACATTGCAGACATTTTTTGTCCTGCTGGCTGGTGCCTTATTGGGTAAAAAGCTCGGTTCTTTGAGCCAGGCTGGATATCTTCTTATTGGAATCTTTGGCTTGCCGGTTTTTACGGGAGGACTCTACGGTTTCGCCAGGCTCTTCGGGCCGACCGGAGGGTATTTAATTGGCTTTGTTTTAGCCTCTTATGCGATTGGTAAACTTTTAGGCCGTGATGATGATGCTCCTTTTGTTAAGATTGTTGGAGCCATGCTGGTTGGCTTAGCTCTTCTTTTTACTCTGGGCACTCTTCAACTGGCAACGGTATTGCATATTTCATTGGAGAAAGCAGTTGCCCTGGGTGTGCTTCCGTTTATCCCGGGAGATATGATCAAAC
>JAZFXQ010000110.1:0-12357 GCA_036448795.1 Candidatus Margulisiibacteriota bacterium
GTTAAAACGATCAATTTGATAAAGGCCTTTTTAACCCCGATAAAAACTTTAGAAGTTCAACCAAGAGATCTTAACGAAATTTTAAAAAAACTTGTTGAGGAATTGGATGTCAGCAAAACGAAAATAACCCTGGAGAAAGCTGAAGGCCTGCCGGCGGTTGAGCTAAATGAGGAAAGGATCGAGGAGATGTTTACATTCTTTATTGGGAGTGCAGTGGAAGCTGCCTCCGAACAGAGCGATGGATTTGTTCAGGTCCGGCTAGAACAACTGGAAGCAGGGGCTAGGATTTTAATTACTGAAAAGGGACAGCGTGATGAGGATTTAACTCTTGAAATGCTTAGAGAGCCTCCCTTTATTCATGGCAAAACATATTTGTATGAGCAATATTTACAGCTCTCTTTGGGGCTCAAATATATTGAGGCCCATGGCGGGAAATGCGAGATAGAAAGCGATAAAAAGGGCGGCACCACAATTTCGATCATCCTTCCCTTTTTGGCGAAAAAAGATCAAAAGAAGTAATCTAACTGCAAGAATGAGGATCTGCCCCGCCTCTGTTCTTTTTTACAGTATAAAGTTAATGATTCCTATGCTGGCTGCCCACATAATGCAGGATGCGATGGTGGTCCCGATGATCGCGCAGATAAAGGTCGAGATCCAGGGCAGACCTAAAAGATAAGCAGCGACACAACCGGTCCAGACACCAGTCCCAGGAAAAGGAATTGCCACAAACAGGGTCAGACCTACCAGTTCAAACTCTTCGATAATTTTACTTTTCGATCTTGTCCGCGTAAAAAGCCATTCGAAAAATTTATCAAGAAATTTAATCTTTCTAAGTCTTTCGGTCAGGGTGTTGAGAAACCAGAGGATCGGGAAAACCGGCAGGATGCTTCCCAGGACACACAGCAAAAGAGTGTTTATGACCGGGAGTTTGAAATAGAGCAAGGCGATCGGAACCGCTCCTCTAACCTCAATAACCGGGGTGGCAGAGATCAGGAAAACGATTAGCTCGTTCGGCAGGTTTTTTAGAAGCTCAACTAACCACACTTATTTCTTAAGCCAGCCCATCATGCTGCGCAGTTCCGCGCCCACTTTTTCGATCTGATGGTCCTTGTCTTTTTCGCGCAGGGCTTTGAAATTCGGTGCACCAAGTTTGTTCTCTTTGATCCACTCGCGGGCAAAAGCTCCAGATTGAATACGCTTGAGGGCTTTTTTCATTTTGTTCTTCACTTTTTCGTCAATGATCTTAGGACCAACCTTCAGATCCCCATACTCAGGAGTGTTGCTGATAGCTTTGCGCATGCCGGCGATCCCTTGTTTATAGATTAGATCAACGATCAACTTCAACTCATGACAGCATTCAAAATAAGCCATTTCCGGCTGGTAACCGGCCTCAACCAGGGTTTCAAAACCGGCTTTGACCAATGAGGTGCAGCCGCCGCAGAGAACCGTTTGTTCTCCAAATAGGTCGGTCTCGACTTCTTCTTTAAAAGTAGTCTCAAAAACGCCGGCTCGTGTTCCGCCGATTCCTTTCGCGTAAGCAAGGGCGGTCTCTTTGGCTTTTCCAGAAGCGTCTTGAAATACCGCTATTAAGGAAGGAACACCTGCACCTTCTTTAAAGGTCTCTCTAACCATAAAACCTGGACCTTTTGGTGCAACCATAATAACGTCGATTTCCTTTGGAGGCTTGATGGCTTTAAAGTGAATGTTAAAGCCGTGAGAGAACATCAGGGTCTTTCCCATTTTCATCGACTTTTTAATCGATTCCTTATAGACTCTGGCTTGAAGTTCATCCGGGATGAGCATTTGGACAATATCTCCACGCTTGGCAGCATCAGCCGCGCTCATGACCTCAAAGCCGGCCTCTTTGGCCCGGTTCCAGTTCGGGGTTCCTTCAACCTCGGCGATGATGACATGCAGGCCACTCTCTTTCAGATTTTGCGCTTGTGCCCCTCCCTGATTGCCGAATCCTATTAATGCAATGGTTTTATTTTTTAACGCTTCTAGATTTGCATCTTTATCATAATATACGTTTGCCATTACTCTTTTCCTCCCCTTTGCAATGCGATCTTTCCTGTCCGGACCAGTTCCTGAATACCGAACTTTTCCAGCAGTCTCTGCATGTCTTCGACCTTATGCTTTTTAGCCGAGACTTCTATCACAAACGAGTCTTCTGCCACGTCCACTATACGGGCTTTGAAGATATCCACGATCTGTGTTATTTCGCTGCGAGTTTTTTCATTAGCATGGACCTTGATCAAAGCCAATTCTCTTTCGACCGCTTCTTCCGCCGGCAGATCAAAGACCTTTAAAACATCGATCTGCTTGTAAAGCTGTTTAGTGATCTGCTCCAGAGTCGCATCATCGCCTTCCACCACAATTGTCATGCGGGAGATATCAGGTCTTTCGGTGATTCCGACCGCCAGACTTTCGATATTAAAACCCCTCCGGCTAAAGAGCCCCGAGACCCTGTGCAGGACCCCTGGTTTGTTTTCTACTATTACGGATATGGTATGCTTCATTTCTTATCCTCTAATCAATCAACATTTCATTGATCGCCTGGCCGGGCGGCACGAACGGAAATACATTTTCCTCTTTGTGCACCGCAAAGTCCATGAGGACCGGGCGATCTTTTATGGCAAGAGCTTTTTGCAAAGCTTTTTTGACCTCTTCGGGCTTGGTTATGCGCATGGCCTCTGCGCCATAGGCCTTGGCGATCTTTACCAGGTCCGGGTTATTGCATAGATTGGTGTGCGAATAGCGTTTGTCATAGAGCAGTTCCTGCCACTGCCTTACCATTCCCAAGAAACAGTTGTTGAGAACCGCGATCTTGATGGGTAGTTTGTTATTGACCGCGGTCGCCAGCTCCTGGATATTCATCTGGATGCTTCCGTCGCCGGCAATGTCAAAGACGATTGCATCCGGTTTACCGATCTGGGCTCCGATCGCGGCCGGGAAACCATAACCCATGGTGCCCAGCCCCCCGGACGATATTAAGGTCCTCGGTCTGGTGAATCTGTAATAT
Source organism: Candidatus Margulisiibacteriota bacterium (assembly GCA_036448795.1). Classification (GTDB taxonomy): domain Bacteria; phylum Margulisbacteria; class WOR-1; order O2-12-FULL-45-9; family O2-12-FULL-45-9; genus JAZFXQ01. Next base: position 3,023 of record JAZFXQ010000110.1, read on the forward strand.
TGAGCAGCCCACATCTGGTTCTGCCCGACTTCGGTGCAGATGATGGCTTCCCCGTTGGTCACCTCGTGGATCATCTCTACCACGTATTGGGGCTTTAAGTATTTATCCTTCTTGTACGAGAGCGGATATTTCTTTTTCCATTCCTCGATCTGTTTCAGCCAGGCAACATGTTTTCCTTTTTCAACTTCGACTTTGGCGATCAGGTCTTTTAGGGTCTGTTTTGCATCTCCTACAATCGGTACATCTGCGCGTACATTCTTTCCAATCTCAGCCGGGTCAATGTCGATGTGGATATGTTTTGCTTTGGGTGCGAAGGTGGGGAGATGCCCCGTGATCCGGTCGTCAAAACGCGCTCCGATGGCGATCAAGAGATCGCATTCCTGGACAGCATAGTTAGCATAAGCTGTTCCGTGCATGCCGAGCATGTGCAGGGCCAATTTATGGCCATCCGGGAAAGCTCCCAATCCCATAAGGGTGGTAGTAACCGGGATATTCAGTTTTTCAGCAAACTCTTTGAGTTCTTTGGCGGCACCTGATGAGATTATCCCGCCGCCGGCATAAACCACCGGTTTCTTTGCAATGGAGATCATCTTGGCCGCAGCCTTGATCTGTCTGGGGTGACCCTTTAGGGTCGGTCTGTACCCCGGAAGATCCACCTTGTCCGGGTACTTAAACTTGAATTTTTTGACCTGGGCGTCTTTGGCAATATCGATCACTACCGGTCCAGGTCGTCCGGATCTTGCAATATGAAAGGCCTCTTTTACAACAATTGGTATATCTTCGGCCCTTTTGACCAGATAATTGTGTTTGGTGATGGGTTGGGTGATCCCGGTCACATCCGCTTCCTGAAAAGAGTCTCTGCCGATCAAAGCGGTGGGAACCTGACCGGTAATAGCCACGATCGGGATGGAATCCATGTATGCTGTGGCAATACCAGTGGTCAGGTTGGTTGCTCCTGGGCCAGAAGTAGCCAGGCATACCCCGACTTTGCCGGTCACTCTGGCATAACCGTCTGCAGCATGAGCTGCTCCCTGTTCGTGCCGGGTTAAAATATGCTTGATAGCCTTTTCTTTGTAAAGAATATCATAAATAGGCAGAACCGTTCCGCCCGGATAGCCAAAGATATGTTCGACTCCCTCTTTTTTAAGGCTTTCAATTAATGCTTCCGCGCCGCTGAGTTCCATAGTGGGGCAATTTTACCATATTTTATGTTCGGGGGTCAAAGAAAATTAACTTTTTAAGACCGCCCCGGTATTGGCAGAGGTTACCAGGTCATGATAGCGTTTTAACCACCCATAATTTATTTTCGGTTTGGGCGGCTTCCACAAAGCTAATCTCAGATTGATCTGGTCCTGGCTGAGTTTTAGATTGATTTTGCGTTTGTGAATATCAATTTCAATGACATCTCCATTTTCGACAATAGCGATCGTTCCGCCTTCAGCTGCTTCAGGAGAAACATGACCAAGGCAAACTCCCCTAGTTCCACCTGAAAATCTTCCGTCAGTGATCAAAGCCACCGATTCTCCCAGTCCCATTCCTGCAATGGCAGCAGTCGGGGCAAGCATTTCTCGCATGCCCGGGCCACCCCTGGGTCCTTCATAGCGGACAACCACCACCATCCCCGATTTAATTTTTCGTGCCAAGATCGCTTTCATAGCAGCTTCTTCGGATTCGAAAACAATTGCTTTTCCTTTGAATTTCATACTCTTGGCAGAGACCGCGCTTTGTTTGACCACGCATCCATTGGGAGCGAGGTTGCCTTTGAGTATGGCCATTCCACCTTCTTTATGATAGGGGTGACTTAATGCCCGAATAATATCATGATCATATACTTTGCCTTCGGTTGCCAAAAGTTTAATGCTTTTTCCGCTAACAGTAAGATTATTTTTCAATTTATTCTTTAGAACATGCAGCGCCCCCTGGACCCCGCCCGCATATTCAAAGTCTTCCATAAAATATTCTCCAGCCGGACGGAGATTTGTAACATGAGGGGCCTTTTTGCTCACCTCGTCAAAAAGCTCAAGTCGGATATCTACGCCAGCATCATGAGCAATGGCCGGGATATGTAAAACCGTGTTAGTTGATCCTCCCAAAGCATTGTCCATGACAATCGCGTTATAGAGAGAATTGTAGTTTAGGATCTTTCTGGCTGTAATGTTTTTCTTTACCAGCTCAACAATCCTTTCGCCAGATTCAAAAGCAATTCTTTTCTTCTTTGCCGAAACCGCCAAAGCTGTGCCGCAGCCAGGAAGAGACATTCCCATGGCTTCGGTCAAACAGGCCATGGTGTTGGCAGTGTAAAGACCCTGGCAAGCACCTGCACCTGGGCAGGATTCCATTTCAAGACACTCAAGCTCTTTCTGTGAGATCCTTCCCAGTTTGTGAGCGGCAAGGGCTTCAAAGGTATCTCTAACAAAAGATCTCCTTTGCATGCGGTAGCGTCCGGAGAGCATGGGGCCAGCCGTAACTACAATGCAGGGAATATTTAATCTTCCAGCAGCCATAAGCATTCCCGGTGTTATTTTGTCACAGGCAGTCAAGAGAACTAAGCCATCCAGGGCATGGGCCTGTGCCATGGATTCCACGCAATCTGCAATTAGTTCGCGGGAGGGGAGGGAGTAATGCATTCCACGATGGCCCATGGCGATCCCGTCGCAAATACCGGGAATACCAAAAGTGAAGGCTTGACCTCCACCGGCAAAAATCCCATTGGTAATCGCTTCTGCAAGCGGCCGCATATCCACATGACCTGGAACCAGATTGGTATAACTGTTGGCAATGCCAATAAAGGGTTTGCCCATTCCTTTTTTAGTAATTCCTGTTCCATAGAGCAAGGCGCGATGGGGAACCCTTTCCAATCCTTTTTTTGCTTGGTCCGATCTCACTTTTCTTCACCTTCCTTTAATACTTCTGTAATCCATTTAAGAGCTCCTCGGGCTTCATGCACTCCTTCTTTGATCTTGGGCTTTTTGGCCTTTTCTCCCAGGGTTAGAAGATAAGCCACTTTGCCTGCCCGGGTTTTAATGTTGGCCAGCTTGGTCTGCTTCAGCAGATCCTCGCTTAAAAACGGGACAATTCCAAAAGCTCCGATTCCGTGAATTTCTACCATTTTTTATCCCTGGGGCGGCAAAAGCGAAACCAGATCTTCCACTTTTGCATGCGTAAAGAAATATTTTACGAGTTTCTTGAAGTTTTTTAGATCCGCTGCTCTGCCCGGTTTTTGATCAACCAGAATTTTATTTTCTTTCTGATTGTATTTGAACATCTTAAAAGGGGCGTGCGGGGCTTGTTGGTAAACCAGCACCCACAGCCCATCGTCGATCCCAAGGGCTATCTTGCTTCCGTCCGGGAGAGCAATTTCTTCGCTTTTTAAGGCGATCGTTCCGACAAACCGCTTGTCTTGAAAATCTATCTTTTCTAAATATTTACTGAGCACCGGCATGGATGTCCCTATTATAAATCAAGATCGGCTAAAGCACAATAAAATTATTTTTAATTTTGCCGCAAACTGAAATTTTCCGCTTTAATTCCCGATAAAAAAACAGGAGGGCGGAGAACATGGGATCCATAAGAGCCACTACCGTACGCAGGATCTATTTAACTCTGGCAAAATCGCTTGGGGTCGAGTTAGATCGCGTGGTTCGCCGCAGGTTTTATAATCTTATACCTCGACCAGTTTGTGCCCCTGACGGAAGAATAATCGAGGGCTTTTTACCTCACATTGCGCAAAGGGCTGTAGAAGTTTTTCCGGGAAAGGCCAATGCAGAGGAGTTAATTCGCGAGTTAAAACAAGGAAATCTTACTGCACACGTTGAGGAATTAGGGGATGTCTATAAAGCGATCCTGAAAGAAAGAGAGACAGCGCTCAAGATGATTAAGGGTCTAAAAAAATTGCGGGGGGTGAACAGGCGCCTTTTAAACCTTCAGCAATTGGTCCGCGAGTTAGGGGTCGAACCAAGGGAAAATCGAGAAATCGCTGCCAGATGTATTCGGGAAGCCTTAGGGTTTAGCGGGGTGCGGGTCTATACCGTGGATCGGAAGAGAGGCACCTGGTTTGAGCGCTATTCCGAGGGAGAAGAAGGCCTTTCGCGTTTTGATAGGCCAAGGGTCCCCGAAGCCAATTCTGAGAAAGGATTCTTAAATAGGTTGCTGAATTTTGAAATCCCCCTAGAAGAGATCGAACAAGCAGCGCTAGAAGGTCTTTACGAATGGCAGATCAGTGAAGAGTGGGGATATTTTTATATTCCGGACAGGAGCCGCTGTCAGTTTGTGGAAATGGAGCAGCTTCGCCGGGATGAGGAAGGGGACGAATCTCAGAATAGGCGTGGCTACGGGGAAGGGGTGGCACGCGACGATCTTTATTTAATTTTTGGGAATAAAAGTGCAGAAAGAATTGGGATTTACATGATTACTAATTGGGCAGCGAGGAAGCCCCTTTTTCAAAATAAAAAAGAAGATCTTGAGCTTCTGCGCACTTTTGCCGCATCTTTATCCCGGGCAAATGAATTAGCTTCTGCTTATCAGAGATTGAGTGATTTATCAGTCATTGATGAATTAACCCAGGTTCACAATCGAAGATATTTTAATATCAAAATTCAGAAAGAATTCACACGAGCTGAACGCTATGGTCATCCCTTATCGCTGCTTATGGTTGACATTGACCACTTTAAAAAGTTTAATGATACTTACGGTCATCTGGCCGGAGACGAGGTATTGATAAAAACAGCCGAAGTAATCCAAGCCACCTTGAGAGAAGATATTGATACGGTTGCGCGCTGGGGGGGAGAGGAATTTGCGGTAATCCTTCCAGAAACAAACGGAGGAAGAGAGAGCGCATATCAGATGGCGGAGCGGTTGCGCGAAGCTGTACAAAACCTGAGGATACCGGTTACGACAAGCAATGGGGAAGAAGTGGTTGGTAACGTTACCATCAGCATCGGAATTGCAACCTTTCCCAAAAACGCTGCTTCTCATGGGAATCTGGTTTTGGCAGCGGATGGCGCCTTGTATGAAGCCAAAGAAAGCGGTAGAAACAAGGTGGCTGTCTCTCAGAATACCCCTATCTAGTTTTTCTTGCTTCTCTTTTTTCTGCATGCTATAATCCCCTCACTATGTTTAGGTATTTAACTGCTGGTGAATCTCACGGAAAGGCTTTGGTGGCCATTCTTGAGGGCTGTCCGGCCAATCTTTCCCTTTCTGAAGAGGATATCAATCGAGATCTGGAGCGGCGTCAGCAGGGGTATGGCCGCGGAGAAAGGATGAAGATTGAATCGGATAAGGCAGAAATCATCTCCGGGATAAGAAACGGCAAGACCATGGGCAGCCCGATCGCCCTGCGCATTCCCAATCGCAGCACCGAGCTTTTTGAAAAGGTGGTCACCCAACTTCGGCCCGGGCATGCGGATTTAGCGGGTGTTATTAAATATAATCAAAAGGACATACGAAATATATTGGAGCGGGCCTCTGCCAGAGAAACCGCGGCCAAGGTCGCGGTGGGAGCCATTGCCAAAAAGCTGCTCTCCCAGTTCAAGATCAATGTTTTTAGCGAGGCAGTCCAAATTGGGGGAGCGAGCGAAGAAAAAAAATGGAAGGAACTCATCGATAAAATAAGGGAAGAGGGGGACTCCCTGGGCGGAGTTTTTGAGATCACGGTTACCGGTGTTCCGATCGGCTTGGGAAGCCATGTACAATGGGATCGTCGTTTGGATGGAAATCTGGCGCGCGCCATTATGGCTATTCCCGCAGTAAAAGGGGTAGAAATCGGACTGGGCTTTGGGATGGCTTCTCTTCCTGGATCTAAGGTCCATGATGAGATTTTCTATAGCAAGGATAAGGGGTTTTACCACAAAACCAATAATGCGGGTGGAATTGAGGGTGGAATGACAAACGGGGAGCCAATCGTTTTACGTGCAGTGGTCAAGCCGATCGCCACGCTTAAAAAACCGCTTAGATCCGTTGATTTGGTTTCGAAAAAGGCATCCGAGGCCCTGGTCGAGCGCTCGGATATCTCTGCGGTTGAACCAGCAGCGGTGGTTGGTGAGGCCGCAGCTGCTTTTGAGCTTGCGGCGGCCTTCCTTGAGAAATTTGGCGGGGATTCATTGGAAGATTTAGCAGCTTCTTACAAGGCTTATCTAGCCAGAATCATTTGACGCTATCTATTGGATTTGCTATAATTCCAAGATTGTAGAAAGAGGGGGTTTTTGTTTTGGCAGCAAAGATAAAGCTACAGAGAAAAGGGGCTAAAAATCAGCCCTTTTACAGAGTGGTTGTCCAGGATGAATCTGCTGCTCGCGATGGAAGAGTGATCGAGGTCCTTGGGCAATATAATCCGTTAGTCGAACCATCTCTTTTTAAGGTGGATAAAGAAAAGACTTTGTCCTGGATCTCCAAGGGGGCTCAACCAACAGAGAAGGTGAGAATTCTTTTGGGGAAAGCAGGGATCCTTCCCCCGGTGGATCTGGCTTCTCTTCCAAAAAGGAAACCAAGGGCTGGAGAAAAAGCTGAAAAGCCGCCTGAAGAGAAGCCTAAGGAAAAAGCGAAAGGAGGAGAGAAGAAGGAGGAAAAGGCAAAGCCCCTCGATGAAGCTCGGGGCAAGGAGGAGCAGTCATGAAAGAGCTCGTAGAATATATTGTTAAAGCATTAGTAGATAAACCGGATCAGGTAAACATTAAAGAAACCCAGGGAGAAACGGTCACCATCCTGGAAATAAGGACTGCCCCGGAAGATGTGGGGAAGGTAATCGGGCGTGAAGGAAGAATCGCAAATTCAATTCGCACGATTGCCAAAGCAGCCGCGGCCAAGCAAAATAAAAGAATAACAGTTGAGATCTTAACTGATGAAAGTGGATCAAAGGAGGGAAAGTGATGACAGAGAAGGGAAGATCGATAGAGCTTAAGCGTGTAGTGATGGTCAAGGCCATTGTGACCGAAGCCTTTAAACAGAATTTAGTCAAAGAGCTGGAAAGGGCTGTAAGTAACCTGGAAAACCAGGCTACTCAAATGGCAGAGAGAAGCAAATCTTATCTGGATAGCTTGAAAAAGAAAGGAATGATGCAGAAAGCGGCCGCCTTTAAACATCAAATGGAGGAAGAGAAGGCCAGACAGGCCGCTGCCAAGTCTGACCTGACCATGAAAATTGGAGAATCCAAGAAGCTCCAGATGGGAACCGAATTTGTGCAGGGTCCACTGGAAGGACCGATAAATGTTGGGGTTGGGGACAACCTCTATAAGAAGGTCGGCGGCGCTGAAATAATCGTAAAGGACGGCATCATTCAAGAAATCCGCGGGGTTTGATCCCTCGGCGGAGCTCGGGATAAATGAGGATTGATATCCTGACTTTGTTCCCTGAAATGTTTCAGGGACCCCTTAGTGAAAGTTTACTTAAAAAGGCCCAGGAAAAGGGCCTTTTAAGTTTGGACATTGTTGATATCCGAGACTTCACCACCGACAAGCACAAAACCGCAGATGATACCCCTTATGGCGGCGGCTCAGGGATGGTCATGAAGGCTGAACCGATCACTGCCGCAATATCAAATATCAAAAATCAAAAATCAAAAATTATTTTAATGTGCCCTACGGGTGAGTTGTTAACTCAGGAAAAAGTGAAAGCTTTAGCCAAGCAGGAACATTTGATAATTATTTGCGGGCATTATGAAGGGGTGGACGAAAGGGTCAGGGATTTGGCAGATGATGAGATATCAATTGGAGATTATATCTTAACCGGTGGGGAGATCCCGGCCATGGTTTTGGTTGATGCAGTCGCCAGGCAGGTCCCGGGCGTGGTCAAAGAAGAGGAATCCGTCAGAAAAGACTCTTTTTATGAAGGAATTCTAGACTATCCAAGCTATACCAAACCCGAAAATTTTGAAGGCAAAAAAGTGCCGGAAGTGCTGCTTTCCGGGCATCATGCGGAGATAGACCGATGGCGAAGAAAGGAAGCGATCCGGCAAACATTTTTTAGGAGACCAGGGTTGCTAGCCAAAGCAGAGATAAGCCAGGACGATAAAAAGTTGCTGGAAGAAATAATAATGGAATGAACCTCTATATCGCGTTGCTCCATCATCCGGTTTACAACAAAAGGAAAGATATCGTTTCAACCTGCATTACCGGGTTTGATCTGCACGATATTGCGCGAACAGCTCTCACATATGGGATCAAGAAATACTATGTGGTCAATCCTCTGCCGGCACAGAGGGAATTCGCTCGCCGGATCATCGGTTTCTGGATGGAAGAGGGAAGCATGGAATTCAATTGGACCCGGGCCGAGGCCTTTAAGTTGATCTCGATCAAGGAGACCCTGGAGGAAACAATAGACGAAGTGACGAGCGAAGCAGGACAGAAACCAAAAGTAATAGCAACTTCTGCTAAACCGAAAGGGGATGTGAAATTTGAGGATTTGAAATCAGAGATTCGAAATTCAAAGGATCCGTATCTTTTGTTATTCGGCACAGGCTGGGGGTTAGCAGATGAGGTTTTTGAAAAGGTAGATCGTGTCTTAGAGCCAATTGCAGGAGAATCTGACTATAATCATTTGTCAGTCCGTTCTGCAACTGCTATAATATTAGACAGACTGTTAGGGTGATTAGTTAAGAGGAGATCGAGTACCATGGGCGTAATTGAAGACATCGAAAAAGCACAGATGAAAAAAGAGGTTCCCCAGTTTAAAGTAGGGGATACGGTGAGGGTTTTTTCTAAGATCGTTGAGGGCGGCAAGGAAAGGCTGCAGGGTTTTGAGGGAATCGTGATTAAACGCCAGGGGGGAGGGGACCGGGAGACTTTTACAGTAAGGAGGATCGTACAGGGGGTGGGGGTAGAGCGAAGTTTCCCGCTGCATTCGCCCAGGGTGGAGAGAGTAATGGTCCTTCGAAGCGGGAAAGTCAGGCGAGCGAAGCTATATTATTTACGGAAACGCATTGGAAGCCAGGCTACGAGGGTTGAAGAAGAGAAGGCAACACCTGCGAAAGAAAGTGTCTGAAGTGCCTCAGCAGAAATCGCAAAGCCGCTTAAAACATTGGCTCTTTGATTGGGCTGAAACCATTCTGGTTGCCTTTGTTCTGGCCCTTATTATCCGCGCTTTTTTTGCGCAGGTCTTTTGGATCCCTTCCGGGTCCATGGAGCCCACCCTGGAGATCAATGATCGGATCGTGGTAAATAAGGTTGTCTACCATTTCCGGGAGCCAGACCGTCAAGAAGTTGTGGTCTTTAGACAAGTTGCTCCAGAGGGAAGCCCCAAACGGGATATAATCAAGAGGGTCATGGGGCTTCCGGGCGAAGAACTTGAGATAAAGGATGGGATCGTTCATATTAATGGGCAAGCGGTTGAAGAGACGCATCCCA
>JAZFXQ010000111.1:0-17000 GCA_036448795.1 Candidatus Margulisiibacteriota bacterium
CGTAAGTAATGACTTCTCCTTTAACTACTCCGATAATAGAACTGCTGGCAGGATCATCTACATTGATGATGGCGACCCCTTCTGGTTTAAGCATCTCAAAAAGTTTTTTCTTGGCTAACAAATATTCTTCCCTGCTCTTGTGAAAATCCAGATGATCGTGCGTCAAATTCGTAAAGATGGCAATATCAAAGTCGCAGCCATATACGCGGTCTAATGCCAAAGCATGCGAAGAGACCTCCATGACCACATGGGTTACCTGCTCTTTAACCATTTTTGCCAGGAAAGCTTGTAGATCAAGGGATTCAGGAGTGGTCAGCCCTGGCCCCACCGTTGTGATCAAGCCGACCTTATGCCCGGCGCTCTTAAGAACTGACTGGATAAAGTAAGCCGTAGTGGTTTTCCCGTTTGTTCCAGTTATTCCAATAAGTTTCAATTGTTGGGAAGGATATCCATAAAATTTATTCGCCAGATGAGCCAGAGCTCTGCGCGCAGATGGAACTTTTTGGAAATCCACTCCCGGGGGGACCTCCACTTCCCTTTCCGCAACGATCGCCTTTGCTCCAGCCTGGAGGGCTTGCGAAATAAAATCTACTCCATCGACTTTAAATCCCGGAATGGCCACAAACGCGTCTCCGGGTTTAACTTTTCTTGAATCGTATGCAATGCCGGTATATTCCATACCTTATTCGCCCAGCGAATCCTCGATTTTTCCTTTAGTTAAAAGACTTCGAATATTCTGAAACAAAAGCACCCCGTGCTCGAAGAGATTATAAAACAAGGGACTGTGAGGAAAATCATAAGCCCCAATATATTTGACCATCTTACCGCCAAAGCCTTTTTTAAAGCGGAATACTCCCCAGAGCGGATGTCCTTCTTTTGGATTGGCAGGAATCCCCCATAGATCATAGGTCTTAAAGTTCCTTTCCTTGGCCCACTGGATGACCTGCCAATGCAGCAGATGATTGGGCATTACATTGCGGTGTTCCGATAGAGAAGCCCCGTACATATACCAGACTTTTGAGCCAAAGCAAAAAACAATAACATCTGCGATCGGTTTTTCATTATAATAAGCAGTAAAGTTGCTTCCCATGCCTCTTTCAAACAGGATTTTTCTGATCATCTGATAATACTTCAAAGGGTGGACCAGGAACTTCTCTCTGTTCGCAGTTTCTTTATACATTTCATAGAATATGCGGATACCCTTTTCACTTGGATCCTCCCGGATAATAACTCCCTTTTTTTGCGCCAGGCGCACGTTATACCTGGTTTTCTCTTCAAAACTCATGAGAATATCATTAAGCTCTCGATCCAGATCCAAGAGGATGGTGGCCCGGGGCTGGATCTGCTTTGAGGCTTTGACAAACCCCAGTTTTCGTAAAATATTTAGGGCCTCTTCTTGATCCTCATTGATGACCGGATCCATTTTCAAAGAAATAGCCCGATGCTCTTCTGCTTCCTTTTCAATTCCCTCAAGCAAAAGCTCTAAAAGGCCCCGATCAGAAAAATCGACTAGCGGTCCGCGCGGGGCATAAAAAAGGGAGTGCCGAATATAGGGTATTTTTCTCTTAAGAATGGAAATTCCAGCAACAATTCTTCCCTGATCCTCGACCGCGATCCGGATCGGCTCCCAGCCAAATTTTGACTTGAATTCTCCCCATTCAAAGGATTGAAGGATTGGAGAAGAAGATGTTTTAGCAACAAAGTTATTCCAGATCTCTCGTTCCGGAAAGGTAATGTGTCTGATTTTCATGTATGTTATAATTATAGCATGATTTTAATGATAGATAACTATGACTCGTTTACCTACAATCTCGTCCAGTATCTGGGTGAGCTGGGAGAAGATCTGCAGGTTTATCGCAATGACAAGATAACCATCCCTGAGATTGAAAAGCTCAAGCCAAAAAGGATCGTTATTTCCCCGGGACCGGGCACCCCCAAAGATGCTGGTATTTCCAATGAAGTCATCAAGCATTTTGCGGGAAAAATACCGATTTTGGGGGTTTGTTTGGGTGAACAATCCATTGCGGAGGTTTTTGGGGGAAAGGTCATCCGGGCTAAAAGACTGATGCACGGCAAAACCTCTGAAATCCATCATGACGGAAAGACGATCTTTAATGATTTACCCGATCCCTTTACCGCCACCCGTTATCACTCCCTCATTGTCGAGAAAGAAAGTCTTCCAGATTGCTTTGAGATCAGCGCCTGGACAGATCAGAATGAAATAATGGGATTAAGGCACAAAGATTTCAAACTGGAAGGAGTTCAGTTTCATCCGGAATCGATCCTAACCGAGGCGGGAAAAAAACTACTTGCTAACTTCCTTGCCCTCTGACTTCTTCTCTGGTTTCTTCTCGGTCTTCTTTTCGGTCTTTGGTCTTTTCCCGTAATCGGTCACATGAAAACCTGAACCCTTGAAGATGATCCCGGCCGGGGAAATTATGCGTTTAATATGCCCCTTGCACTTCGGGCAATGCTTTAAAGGCTCTTCAGAGATTTTCTGCTGAACTTCAAAAATATAGCCGCATTTTGTGCATTTATAATCGTATAAGGGCATATATTTATTATACCACAAAGGCACAAAGGGCACGAAGAAACACAAAGATAATTATTATAAAATAGATAAGTTAATATTATTCTGCTCGGGGATTTTATCAGAAGCATTAATTATATCAAGTGGAGCAAGAATCTGCGGATTTGCAGAATAGATACCTGGCATACCTGGAATATTTACGAGTTTATCTTTCTGACTATCAAACACCTTTTGCAACGTCTCTTTAAAATCGGTTTTTGCGGCAGAAGTTACCTGTTTTGGTTTAATAGAAACACTGAGTTTTTGATCTGTTATACCTTTTACCATTGAGATTCCCTTTTGCAGATGGCAGTATTGAGTGGTTCCATTAATATTATCGGATTAAAACGGGGAAAACTTGCGTGTTAGATAGTAGAAATTCCGCCCATATAGGTTTGAAGGGCTTCCGGTATTTGAATAGTTCCGTTCTTCTGCTGATAATTCTCGAAGATCGCAGCAAAGGTGCGGCCAACCGCCAGAGCCGAGCCATTTAAAGTGTGAACGAACTCCGGTTTAGCATCTCTGCTTGGTCGGTAGCGGATATTCGCCCGGCGGGCCTGAAAAGACTCATAATTCGAGCAGGAAGAAACCTCTTTGTATTCATTTTCTGATGGGAACCAGATCTCCAGATCATAGGTCTTGGCTGCGGCAAATCCCAGATCTGCGGTGCAAAGCTCCACCACCCGGTAATGCAATCCAAGCTTTTGCAAAACTTTTTCAGCATCCAAAGTCAATCCCTCAAGCTCCTTGTAAGATTTTTCCGGTTCAACAAACTTAACCAATTCGATCTTATTAAACTGATGCTGGCGGATAATTCCCTTAACATCTTTACCATAAGATCCCGCCTCCCTTCGGAAGCAGGGGGTGTAGCCAACATATTTTATGGGAAGTGAACCGGCTGGCAGGATTTCTTCGCGGTGCAAATTAGTGATCGGAACTTCCGCGGTGGGGATCAAATATAATTCATCATCCCGGCAGCGAAACATTTCTTCTTCAAATTTAGGAAGCTGGCCGGTCCCCAGCATGCTGGAAGGCCTTACCATGACCGGTGTGAGCACTTCAGTATAACCGTTCTCTTTGATCTGCAGATCAAGCATGAAATTGATGAGGGCCCGCTCGAGTGCCGCCCCCATCTCCTTGTAGACCACAAAGCGCGAACCGGAGATCTTGGCTGCTTGCTCAAAATTCAAGATCCCGAGCTTTTTACCGATTTCATCATGCGGCAAAGGTTTGAAGCTGAATTTTCTCTTTTTCCCCCAGGTGCGGACCTCTAAATTGTCGCGGCTGTTGATCCCGACCGGCACTGACATATGAGGAAGATTGGGGATCTCAAGAGAGATGGCTTTCAACCTCTCTTCAATTTTTCTCTGTTCATCATCCAGCTCCTTGATCCTGGAAGAAAACCCCTTCATCTCGGCGATCAGATCGTCGGCTTTTTCCTTTTTCTTTTTCATCTCGCCGATCTGATCTGAGACTTTATTGCGCTTGGCTTTCAATTCATCTATCTCGGTGGTCAGTTTTCTCCATTCCTCATCCACCGCCAGAAATCTGTCTACCAGCGAAGCCTCTGCCTTGCGGTTCTTCAGTCCTTTTTTCACCGCTTCCGGATTATTGCGGATTAGTTTTGGATCAAGCATTTCAATCATGAGTATACACAATCTAAAAATGCGGGTCAAATGTGATAATATTCTTCATTTGAGTAAAGCCTTTCCAATCTATCAATGATATGTTATATTTATCCCGCACCTTAAAATGTCATATCCAAAGAAAATTCTGCTTTTTCTATTAAGCTCCTTGATTATTGCCAGTTTCTCTGCCTGCGCATACGCTAAAGTCTACCGGACCAAAATTGATTCTAATTCTTTAGTGATCAAGGCCCCAAAATATTTTTATTCCGGTCCACATGAGATAACCTTTATCGACCCCAAGCAGGAGCATGGAGTCAAACTTATTTATAAACCCTTTGAAGTTCAGGCCAATCGGATAGTTTATGATACCCGAAGATCAGTTATTGAATTATCCAAAGGGTTCAAGGGCTCTTTTGGGGACTTCCATCTGGAAGGGAGCTACTTCCGTTTTAATCCCAAAACCCAAAATTATGTGGGCGAAGACCTAAAATTGGGTTATTTGATGGCTGCTCTCTATGGGAAAAAATTCCAGTTCTACGGCAAGAGGATCCTGATCAATGATATCAGCGCTTCGCCCCTTTATCCCTTAATAAATTTATACAGTCAAAGAGTAGAGATCTATCCGGGTTATACCCTGGCTTACGGCAATAATCTAAATCTGTTCAGAATTATTCCCTTCTATTATGTGCCCTTGTATGTTGAGGATGGAAGAAGAAATTCCTTTGAGCTCATCATTGCCGCGCCGGAGATCAAGAGCAATACCTTTCATGGCCTTTATGGATTTTACAATACCAATTTCTTTTTTAATCCTGTGCTCTATGGAACATTATCTTTGGGTCTTTCAGAAAAAGATGGATGGGGAGGAAGGGTCCAAAATCTTGTTCGCTTAAACGATCATCATCAGTTCCAGCTTCAGTTCGCGGGATGGGCCGACAATAAACGGCTCCAGCAGTTACACAGCTACGAATTCAATTTCTTCTCCAACCCCCGACCTAAAAGAAGATTAACTTTCCAAAAACAGCAAAAGTTAGAAGAAGAGATCAAAAATATCCCCGGGAACCCTATCCTTCGCGTGGACTATACCCAAAATGAGGAGATCCAGCGCAGTATTATTGATCGTTATCCGGATGTCACCCTGAGGGGAAGCATAAAAAGTATTATTAGAGATCACACCCTGAGCATAGATCCTTCGATCACTTATGGAAAGATCCTGGAAAAGGGCTACTATCCTGAAGATTCCGAGAGTCTTACGGAAGTCAATATTGATTCTAAGCGCTTGAGGTACGATCTAAATGTTGCCTATTTCCTGGAAATGCCTTATGTCAAGAAATCTCTTTTGGCAATGGACTACGAACATTCAGAGTACGAGCCTCAAAATTCCAACCGGGGACGGGTTTCCAGTTCACTTACTTTCCGCCGACCGATCTCCAAGCTCATAGGACTTTTTTATAATTTGACCCTGACCAAGGTATTACTGGATTATGGCCAGAGCCCCTTTGAATTTGAAAGATACGGCCGCTTGGGGGACAGCGGCTACCTGGATCTCTACCTTCAACTGCAGCTTCTCATCCTGGGATATGAATTAGTCTATGACTTTTCCAGCTGGCAGCCTTTTAACAATATTTATTACGCAGGGATCAGATATATGGATAGATATGCGGTAATCAAGTATGATACTCGCGAGAAATGGTGGGAATTTCAGTTCATGGTCAAAGCTGAGATGTTCTGATCCGCCTTGTTCCATAGGGTGTATCCTCTATGGCAACTCCCATGGCCTTCAACTTATCCCTAATCTCATCCGCTTTTGCAAAGTCCTTCTTTTTGCGGGCTTCTTCTCTTTCAGCAATCAGTTCCTTGACTTCTCTACTTTCTACTTCCAACTCTCTGCTTTCTACTCTCAATCCCAAGACCCCACACAAACCCACAACCGAACTTTTCATAATTTCCAAGCTTTCTTTTTCCACTTCCCCTTCTTCTAAAGCTTTATTGCAAAAATGGATCATCTCAAAAATAGCCGCAATCGCTCCGGCAGAATTGAAATCGTCATCCATGGAAGCCTTAAATTTATCTTTATACTCCAGAAGCTCTTCTTCAAGGTCTTCAAGCTCAATGGTCGGAGCCACTTCTGTGGATTTATCTAATAAGAAATCAACATCCTGAATGAACTTATTGATGCGTCCATAGGCCTCTTTGGCGCTTTGAAGCTCCTTGTCGCTGTAGTTGATCGGGCTGCGGTAATGGGTAGATATTAAGAAAAAGCGAACAACGATAGGATCATACTTCTTAAAAATATCTTTTAAAGTAAAGAAATTTCCTAAAGATTTCGACATCTTCTGTTCATTAACGGTCACGAATCCATTATGCATCCAGTATTTCACAAAGGGTTTGCCGGTATAGGACTCGGACTGAGCGATCTCGTTCTCATGGTGGGGAAAGATCAGATCGCGGCCTCCGCCATGGATATCAAAGGTCTCTCCCAAAAACTTATTGGACATGGTCGAACACTCAATATGCCATCCGGGCCGGCCCGGCCCCCAGGGACTCTCCCAGCTGGGCTCTCCCTCTTTGGCGGCTTTCCAGAGCGCAAAGTCTATTGGATCCTTTTTTCTCTCATCCACCTTTACCCGCGCACCCGCCAGCATATCCTTCTTTTCTCTCTTTGAGAGCTTCCCGTATCCCTCAAACTTTGAGACCACAAAGTAGACATCTCCCTCGATCTTATAGGCAAATCCCAGCTTCATCAGGCCTTGAATGACCTTGATCATGTCAGGAATGGTCTCGGTAGCCTTTGGATACCGGGTTGCCCTTTTGACATTCAACTCGTCCATAACTTTAAAATATGAATCTGTATATTGATCTGCTATCTGCTCACAGCTTACTGCTGACTGCTTACTTTTATTGATGATCTTGTCATCAATATCAGTTATATTCTGAACATAGTTGACCTCGTATCCGGATTCTTCTAAATAGCGCCGCACAACATCAAAAGCAACGTAAGCCCGGGCATGTCCGAGATGGGTTTCATCATAGGGAGTGATCCCGCACACGTACATTTTAACTTGCGGGGGATTAAGAGGCTGGAATTCTTCTTTTTGTTTGGTTAAAGTATTAAAAATTTTGAGGGACATCTATTTAAGTTTGTTTTCCAAAGCCTTGATCCTTTGGTTAAGCTCATCAATCGCTTTATGGACCGGATCCGGCAATGCTCCATGTTCCAGAGGAGCTAACTTTCTGCCTTCGCGCCTGATGGTCCAGGAGGGGTTGCCAACCACGGTCGTATCCGGCGGAACAGATTTTGTAACCACGGAACCGGCGCCGATGCGGGCATTATCGCCAATATGGATTGCGCCCAAGATTATCGCTCCGGCACCGATCACAACATTGCTGCCAATGCTGGGATGGCGCTTGCCTTTTTCTTTGCCGGTGCCGCCCAAAGTTACTCCTTGAAAGACGGTCACGTTATCGCCGATCTCCGCGGTTTCTCCGATCACCACCCCCACCCCGTGATCGATAAAGAAACGCTTTCCGATCTTTGCTCCGGGGTGGATCTCGATCTGGGTCAGGAAACGAGAAATCTGTGAGATCAAGCGCGGAAGAACCGGGATGCGTAATTTATAAAGAGTATGCGCCCAGCGATGAAAAAGAATTGACCAGAGCCCCTGGTACATCAGGACCTCAAATATATTTTTGGCTGCTGGATCGTTTTCGAAAATCACCTTAATGTCGCTAAACATTTCTTCCTCCCTGCCCCGAGTGCCTCGACATTGCTCGGCATCGAGGGGCTATTTCCTGTCAAAAAACGGGTTCTTTCCAGTTGCTGAAAGCGGGATCCCATAAGCCACCACAACCCCCTTCCCCAAAAGCCCAAGATCAAGCGCTGCTTTCCCAACTGAATACATGATCCGATTATCGATCCGGTGATCCATGGCCACTGAGACCGCTGAACCAACCGCGATCCCCAGATCACCAGTATTGAAAGCGCAAACCGCATTAGCTTTTTCTGCCTCGGCACAGCCCGGGTATCCGCAAAAGCCGCAGAGCTTCAATCCAAGATACTGCGTTTTTGACCCAATCAGCACAATAACCGCAGCCTTCAAAATGTTGTCTCCGTCCCTTAAAAATGTCCGATTATTTTCTTTTTCACCGACCTTCAACATTTTGTCTGAGAGCTTTTTAATTGTATCGCCTTTGACCACCGCGATCTCAAGCAGGTCCAGTCCGCGTGCTTTAGGAGCAGTCCGGGCTGCCAAACACATCTCCTCCGCTATCTGCTCGACCATCTTCTCTTTGAACTCTTTGTCTCTGATCAACACGACTATATAACCATTTTGTGCAGCAGCTCCAGCTGCTCCTGGGCGCCGATAACTACCAGAATATCTCCCTTCTCAATTTTTGACATTGCCAGAGGCTGCAGGTTAAAACCGCCGTCCGGCTTGCGAATGGCTAAAACCGTGGCCCCGGATTTCTGCCTGATCTTGGCATCTTCCAAAGATTTGTTGATCAAAGGAGACTTGTCCGGAACTATGATCTCTCTTAGACTGAATTCCAGATGTTCGCCGTGCATGACCGTGTCCAGAAAATCGCTGGCCACCGGCCTGATG
This sequence comes from Candidatus Margulisiibacteriota bacterium, assembly GCA_036448795.1. Taxonomy (GTDB): domain Bacteria; phylum Margulisbacteria; class WOR-1; order O2-12-FULL-45-9; family O2-12-FULL-45-9; genus JAZFXQ01. The sequence continues at coordinate 8,799 of JAZFXQ010000111.1, forward strand.
GCCAGGGCAGCCATCCTTCTCCCTGAGATAAAATAAGGTGAGATGACCCTGTTCGCTCCAGCCATCTTCAGTTTCTCCCCAGCATCTATGTCGCTGGACCGCGCCACAACATATAGATCGCGGTTTAAAGCCCGCGCCGCAAGGGTCACAAAGACATTGGCCGTATCCGAGTCAGCACTGGCGATCAACCCTTTGGCCCTTTTGATCCCGGCTTCTTCAAGGTTCTTATCTGAGGTCACATCCCCCACCACGTAGGGAATGCCCCTTGGTTCCAGCTCATCGGCGGTTTCCGGTTTAGTGTCAATCACAACATAAGGCATCCCGGCGTTTGCAAATTCTTCCGCCACCTGGTGCCCCACTCTCCCGAACCCACAGATTATGTAATGATCCTTCATCTCTTTTATTTTCCTTTCCATTCTTTTCCTCCTCCTGTAGCCAAAGATTTGTCCTTCAACAATTATCTCTCCGATCTGCCCGACGGCGTAAAGAGCGGTTCCAACCCCGGATACAATAATGATCATGGTAAGGATCCTTCCGAGAGCTGAAAGCTCATGCACTTCTTTGAACCCAACTGTAAAGAGGGTGATCACCACCATATAGGTAGCTTCAAGAAAAGACCATCCTTCGATCAGGGTGTAGCCCGCAACCCCCACTGCAAGGATGATCAATAATATTATGGCTGGCGGCATAAGCCGCTTAAACGGGTTCATTTCAATAAGTATACCGTAAAATCGCCCGGATGATAATCATGTCTTAAGATATACCGGCTCGAGATAAACCGGCAAAAGTTCAGGATCTCCTCCGGCTTAAAATAATTATAGCGACCTGAATTCAGATCTTCTAGACTGCTCATGGGCAAGGCCCCTTCGCTCAAAAAGTTAGCCGCTACCCCATAGTTTACCAAATCATACATTCTAAGCAACATGGATTTTACAAATTCCAGGTGGTTTCCAGTCTCTACTGTCCGAATATTAAAAACCCCTGAGCAGAAGATATAATCAAATCTGGGTAAATGCCGTTCTTCTAAAATATCTTTTAATTCAAACTTGGCATCCGGATGCTTTTTTCTGGCAACCTCCAGTAATTTTGAAGAAATCTCAAAGCCGGTATAGCGAATTTTATGCCGGGATAATATACCTTCCCTTTTAAGAAAACCGTACAGATCACCAAATCCACATCCCACATCCAGAATAGAAAGATTCGAAGCCTTTTTGCCGTAAATCAATATTTCTTTGAAGACCTGATATCTTAACTTCTGGCTCTCTGGACTGTTCCAGTCCAGGGCCAGATAATTTTCGCCATGCTGATCAAGTAAGCCCTCGTAGTAATCGATTTGCTTCTGCTTCTTCATTTTTCTTAATTATACCAACAAAAAGTGAAATTTTCTAATGGTTCTGTGAAATTTATAAGTAAAGATAACGACAATTAGAAGGAGAAAGGTCAATGCATATCATCCGCTCCGCGATCAGAACCACGCTCAAGGCCGCATAAATAGATTACAATCAAGATTTTATGGTATAATTACAGCATGTTCAGAAAATTAGCCCTTCTATTTTTAGTTATTGCGATCTCGACCCCTGCCCTGCTCGCAGATGAAATCTCTGATCAGGAATATATAAACAGACTGAACTATCATCGCAATAAATTAGAATTGGTAACTAAAAAGCGGCAGATCGATGAAAAAAGGAGCTACAGCTATACCGATATCGATTCACACACTTTTTCGTTTGAAGCCTATTCTCAAACCTCCACCGATATTTCCACCCAAACACTTGCGCGTTCTGAAGTAAAAGAAATCACCGACTGGTATATCTATAAGGGTGGGATCCGCGAACTTACGGATGCAGAATTTCTGGCATTGGTAGAAGACTACGCTGAATTGGAACAAGTTAAAGGCATGGAAAATCGGAAGGCCAGAATGAGAACCATTGGCAATATCTTTATTGGTACCGGACTATTAGTCATGATCGGCGGAGCAGCCTTATCGGCTGGTGAACCTACCATTACCGCAGGCGCGCTTGGCATGACCGCTGGCTTTTTTCTGAACGCCTTTAATTTATCGTCTGTTCATTATATTCAGCCAGACTATGCCCAAGAAAAGATAGACGAATACAATATAACTTTAAAGAAGAGATTAGGATTGCCCTTAGATTATAATTGACGTTTAATAACCCGCTCCGCGATGAGCACCGCGTTCAAGGCCGCACCCCGGCGCAGGTTGTCTGAGACAATCCACATGTCAATCCCGTTCTTCTGAGAGATATCTTCGCGGATTCTTCCTACTAAGGTATCATCAATCCCCGCGCAATCAATCGGAGTTGGATATTCACCCTTTGAAGGATCATCCATCACTTTGCAGGTTGGAAAATCGTTAATCAGCTTTCTGACCTGATCAACAGATATTTTCTTTTTAGTCTTGATATTGACCGCTTCCGAATGACCGATCGCAACCGGAACCCGGACACAGGTAGCTGTGATCTGGATCTTGTCGTCCTCAAATATTCTCCTGGTCTCATTGACCATCTTCATTTCTTCTTTAGTATAAGCATTCTCCAAAAAAGAATCGATCTGGGGCACCACATTGAAAGCGATCTGTTTAAAAATATATTTTGCCTCAACCTTTGACTTTGGATCTGCCAGAAGGGCTTTGGTCTGATCAAACATCTCAGCCACCGCTTCCTTTCCCCAGCCTGAAGTGGACTGATAGGTTGAGACCACGATCCTCTCGATCCCTGCTGCATCATAGATCGGTTTAAGAGGCAAGACCATCTGGGCGGTTGAACAGTTTGGATTGGCAATGATCCCTTTATGCTTTTTAATGGCATGCGCGTTTACCTCAGGAACGATCAAGGGAACATTTGGATCCATGCGGAAATGGCTGGTGTTGTCGATTACTACACAGCCTCTTTTAACCGCCTCCGGAGCCATGACTTTTGAAACTTTTGCGCCTGCAGAAAAAAGGCCGATTTCGATCCCTTCGTAAGATTCGGGTTTGGCAACTTCAACCGTGTATTCCTTTCCCTGAAAAGATACTTTCTGACCAGCGGTTCGCTCTGAAGCCAGAGGCAAAAATCGATTAACCGGAAAGTTCCTTTGCTCCAAAACCTTGGTCATTTCCCGGCCGACCATTCCAGTAGCACCCAGCACGCAAACATTATACTTTTTAGCCATAATTCTCCCCCTATCAGATGCAAAATTATAACATATTGTGATATAATTACAAAGTTTTACAGGAGGTATAACATGCAGGACAAAATCAAAGCTGAACTTAAAGAAAGTATTGAGGTCAAAAATCAGGTTATTAAAAAGCTTGCTCCGCAGATCGAGCAGACCGCCAAGTGGATGATCGAAGCCCTGAAAAAAGGGAACAAAGTCCTTCTATTTGGAAACGGCGGATCTGCTGCAGATGCGCAGCATCTTGCCGCCGAACTTATCGGCCGCTATATGAAAGATAGAAAATCGCTCCCTGCCATAGCCCTCACCACCGACACTTCGATACTTACGTCACTTTCGAATGATTACGGATTTGAAACCATCTTTGCCAGGCAGGTCGAAGGTCTGGCTAAATTCGGAGACATTGCCATAGGGATCTCAACCTCAGGGAATTCAAGAAACGTGCTTGAAGGAGTGGAAAAAGCCAAAGAACTGGGATGCAAAACGATTGGACTCCTGGGATGCGACGGCGGAAGAATCGCGGACGTGGTTGATCTCTCAATTATCGTCCCCTGCAAATCAACTCCCCGCATACAGGAAAGCCATATTACCATCGGACATATACTTTGCAGTCTGGTTGAACAGGAGATCTTTCCCTCGTGAATAAAGCAGTTTTTTTGGACAGAGATGGGACCATTGTTGAAGATGTGGGGTATATGAATTCTCCCGAGCAGATCCAGTTCATTCCGGGATCAATCGAAGCCATAAAGACGCTGAACGAAGCGGGCTACAAAGTGGTCATTATCAGCAATCAAGCCGGGGTTGCCCGGGGATTAGTGACAGAAGATATGTTGCAGACCATTGATAAGGTTTTGCATAAAGGTATCTTAAACGGCGGAGCACATTTAGATGGCATATACTATTGTCCCCACCATCCAGAACACGGAGTCTATCCCTACAAGCAAGCTTGCGAATGCCGAAAGCCACACCCTGGTCTCATAAAGAGAGCATACCGAGACCTGGATATCGATCTTTCACAATCTTATATGATTGGAGATAAAGCGTCCGACATACAAGCCGGCAAAGGCGCCGGCACCAAAACTGTTTTTGTCACGAGTGGTCGCGGCAAGGAAGAAAAGAAAAAATTAAAAGAAAAGCCGGATCATGTTGCTGATAATCTGCTGGAAGCAGTAAAGTGGATCTTGGGGAAGGTGTCTTCCGCTTAAATTATTCCTCAGAGTTTAAAGTTTAAGTATTTCTCTATAATGTTTTCGTCTTCCTCACATATGATAAAGGGAGTCTGTGATATGTCAATGTCGTATACGTCTTTTTCGTCTATGAACATCCTATAGGACTCTATTGGGATTGGGTTTTTCGCACTTGGTTCTGGCTTCAAGGCATTGTGAAACATTTTCATACTTCCCCCAGGGATTCCCCAGATAAATTTTTCATATGCGGTCTCATTATCCCCTGAAAATTCCGGATCAGACAGATTATTCATACTCGCGGGATTCAAATAATTCATCATCTCCCCTGACCAGCTTTTCGCAATGCTCAATTTCTCCCTCTTAAGGAAAATCCCACGTATGATCCTATTGGTACCTTCCAATAGGTAGTAGGGAAATTCAATTTTGGGGATAGCATTAGATATAAATATCATTTCGAAGCCATTCTCCCCTTTAACATGACCAGAGATACGATAGACATTTTCATCAACAAGTTTTTTGAATGATTTAAAATGTTCCTCTTTAACATCCTGGTTGGGTGCGTTATCCCTGAGTTTTAAAAGATTTTGCAGCCTCCAGCGAAGATGCGGAAATTCGGGCCAGACATTTAATCTTTTATCTACCAAATGTATTCTAATTTGGCCCCATACTTCTACCGCAAAAAATGTTTTATGAAGCCCTAGCTTTTCCAGCTCTTGATTAATCTTTTCCTCAGTTGGTTTTGTAATTTTAAGCAATCCAGCACTTAGTTCCTTTAAGCCAGGATGCTTTAAGGCGGCCTCGCTTACAATAACTCTCTTTTTTTTCAAAATTTCTACGGGAGAAAGTTTTACGGCAAAAGGAGCGCCGGATTTCTTTATGGATCTTTCCTGCGGAGCAAGAGTTACTATGACTTTCCCATCTTCTCTTTTTGAAAGGGTATATCCTTTTCCGCGAAAATGCTCTTCTGCTTGGGAAAAAGGTCCCTCAAGCCATCCTTGCACCTCAAAGCGCAAACGTGGGTCTTCCTGACCTGCAAGTATCACTCTTTTATTCTTCAAATGGATCTCAATTTCCCCGCCCCCTATGTCTACTGCAAAAAATGCGTCACCGAATTCTAATTCCTTTATGACCTGATTAACCTCTTTTTCGTTTAGTTTTGCGGTTGCGCGCAACTTTTGATGTAATTTTCTTGCTAATTTCTCTGTTTTTGAAAGGCAAAGAGGGTGCAAGGCAGTGGTGCTAATAAAGATCTTTTTCTTCTCCAACGCTTTAATAATCGTTTCAATGGCGGGGGGTTGCAAATTTGGAGCTAATAGAGCTTTTAATTTCAATATTCCTGAACTTGGTGAAACCATATTATCTGTTCCTCCCTGGGAATCTATATATATTATCGCGAAAATACGCCAAAAACTTGCATATTATCTTAGTTATGAGTGGTCGTGGCAAGGAAGAAAAGAAAAAATTAAAAGAAAAGCCGGATCATGTTGCCGATAATCTGCTGGAAGCAGTAAAGTGGATTATAGGTAAATAACTATTCGGGAAGCTCTAGTCCTTTTTCATCAAAAAGTTTTCCTATTTCGCCTCTATCAAGTCCAAAAGCTCTCAGGGAAAAACGAAGGTTGCGTAAAGCACCATCTTTAGGAAGATAACTTGGCATTGCAGCTGCAATATCAAAAGCTTCTTTATACGCTTTAAATACTTCGCCTTTAGCAATGCCTGCGGAGCGCATATCATCAGCAATACCGATAATATCGCTCAATTTCAAATGAGAATGAGCATGGGTGCGGGCAAATTCTAAAGCTTCTTCATATAGCATCCTTTTCACACTTCGTGCTAATCCTGAATTTTCGATTTTATTACGAAGATCGAAGAAAGCATTCGATTTATCAATGGGATCCCCGATTGTACGAATACCATCAAGAACTCCTTTGATGAACGAAAAGGATTTTGACTTCCGTTTTGATATAAATATCTGCTCGAATCCGTTGTCCGCCTGAACATGACCAGAGATACGATGTCCATTTGTATAAACAGTTTTTTTAAATGATCTAAAATGCTCTGCCTTAATATCTTCGTTGGGTTCATTATCCCTAAGTTTTAGGAGATGTTGTAGGGTCCACCGAACTAAAGGATTTACAATTATATTTCTCCCAAAAATTATTCTTTTATCTATTAAACATATTCTAATTTCAAAGCATTCTCTATTCTCATTCCAGGTTTCTACAGCAAAAAGAGTTTCTTGGAGACTCAGTTTTTCTATCACATGGTTAACATTATCTTCAGTTGGTTTTTTAATTCTAAGCAACCGTTGACTTAATTCATTTATATCAGAATCTTGTAAAGCATTTCTGTCTATAACGATTTTTCTATTTCTGAGAATATCAACAGGAGAAATATCTATGGTTAAAAAGCCTTCGGATTCTCTTATGCTATAACCCCATTTCCGAATGTGCTGGTCGATCTCTTGAAGGGATTTGCCTTTATTTAATAATCTCTGCACTTCATATCTTACCTTCAGTCCCTCACGACAGGAAAATTTTACTCTCCTATCCACCAAATGTATTTCAATTCTCCGATTTCCTGCATCTGCTGCAAAAAATATTCCGTTAAGAGCCAAATTTTCTATTATTTGATTTATCTTTTTTTGTGTAGGATATGGGATTTGAGATAGCCCCTCACATAATTCTCTTACCAGTTTTTTTGCAGAAGGGTGTTTTAAAGCTGACCCATCTATATAAATCCCTTTAGCTTTCAACATCTCATTCGGAGCAAAAGTTACTATCATTTTCCCGTCTTCTCTTTCTGAAAGAATATATCCTCTTGCGCGGAAATGCTCTTGTGCTTGATCAAAAGGACCCTCAAGCCATCCCTGCACTTCAAGGCGCAATTGCGGATCTTCCTGCCCTGCAAATACCACCCGCTTATCCATCAAATGGATTTCAATCTCCCCGTTCCCTATATCCACTGCAAAAAATATTTCACCGAATTTTAATTCTTTTATGATTTGATTGATCTCTTTTTCGCTCAGATTTTTAGCTGTGCGCAGCTTTTGAATTAATTTTCTTGCTAATTTCTCTGTTCTTGAAAGACAAAGGGGGTGTAAAGCAGTGGCGCTAACAAAGATTTTTTTCTTCTCTAAGGCTTTGATGACCGTTTCATCGGAGGGGGATCGCGAATTTGAAGCTAATGTAGGCCCTAATCTCGCTACTATTCCTGATCCTTGTATACCCATTCTATTTGTTCCTCCTTGGGAATCACTCTTTACTTTGGGTCTTTGACCCTCTATAATATTATCGTTAAATTTTGGGGGAAATTTCAGTTTTTAAATGAAAAAATACAAGCCGATCGATCTAGGTAAAATCAAGACCTACTCCGCCCAAAAGCGGAAAACTAAAGCGGAATTGGGCTCTTTTGCCAAAACCACAAAAAAAGGAGATTCTTTCAAAAAGTTTTATAATTCTCTCCCCGATTTCCTTGCCGCTAATTCCTTGAAAGAAGTGGTCAAAGCCATTGTTTCCGCTCATAAAAAGAAAAGACCGGTGATCATTGGAATGGGCGCGCATATTATCAAGGTTGGCTTGAATCCTTTGATCATAGATCTCATGAAAAAGGGAATTGTAACCTGTGTTGCCATGCACGGCGCAGGCGCTATCCATGATTTTGAAGTCGCGACTTTGGGGAGAACTTCTGAAGATGTGGCTGAAGGGTTGGAGACCGGGATGTTTGGGATGGTTACGGAAACTTTGCGGGATTTTAACCAGAGTATCAGCATATCAAAACATAAGGATCCCAGAGGTATGGGATATCAGCTTGGAGAACGGTTAATTCAAATAAAAGCCCC
>JAZFXQ010000112.1:0-3008 GCA_036448795.1 Candidatus Margulisiibacteriota bacterium
TTACAATACGATTAAATTTCTTTTCTTCTCCTGCCTTGCGGATCGATCCCGGAATCGTCACTCCTAAGCCTGGGTCATAGTCCTGACAAGTGATGCTTGCCATGCGATGGCGCTTCAACTGACCAAAGCAAGCCGCTGAGATCACTAGGTTATAAGTAAGGTCTACATATTCAAATTCTCGAGGTGAGCGATCATAAAACTCCGCATATTTAAAGCAGGTTTTAATTATTTCCCCTTTTTCCTCATCCTTCATCCCTTTTACCTGCTTAAGGCATTTTTTAAAAGAAAGATTTGAAGAAGTATGGATCAATGAAGCAATCAAAATATCATCCGCATTTTTAGTGCACGTCTCAAGCGTAACCTCTTTTGCCTTTTTTGCCTTCTGCCTTTTGCCTTCTAATGCCTTCTTTAATTCTGAATAAGTTTTCTGATCAAAATCATTGGCCCCGGTAAAAAGTATAATGGAGGGTGCGATCGGCTCTACCAGCTTAAACATTTCCTGTCCCAACTTTCTGACCTCTGAAAATGGATGCGAAGCAAAGCGGCGGAAGAGAAACTCTAGATTTCTGGCGTTAATAGTCTGCCCGAGCTGCCCCTCGGTAGCCAGGGAAGTGACATAGCGCGCATCTTCGGGCTCGATCCCCTTTGCGATCAGCTCATGATAGAACTGGTTCTGCTTCTGGATGGTCCCCACAAAATCTTTTTCAAGCTCAGATCCTTTGATCTCATCCGGGATCACAAAATCATCTTCAAGCTTTTGATAGCGCTGTGATTTTTCAGTATAGGCGCAGAGCCTGAATTTCTCGATCTCCTCCAAAGCCAGCCGGGAAACACCGATGATATCGAAGTTAAAGACCGCGTGTTCGGCAATGGAGTGATGCCCCATCTTGAAAATAATGCTGGAGTTGGACTGGCGGGCTTTTTCCACTTCCTCCCTGGCAACTTTGCGAAGCTCATCCACTGAACGGGGATCTCTCGAAATTCTGGCATAGGAAGCGGAAATGGTCTCCGGGGTCACATCCTGCCTGGGACGGCTGGTTTTCTTGAGATCTTCCAGAACTTCCGTATCAACATTGTAGCCTGCCAGAATAACCCTCATTTCAAGATGATTTTATCATATTTAGTTCACTCCCTCAAGAACGTAAAATATTGAAATTTTTCAATTATACCGCGGATAAATATGCAGTATCTATTAAAGGACTAAATATGACAAAAATACCCAATGGATTTAATGGAGCAGGTAAAACTTATAGGCTGATGGCTCCGTCCGCCAGGCCTTTCAAAAAGCTTGCCCAAAATCCAGCTCTGATAAAGATGGGATGGAACGAACAGAAGCTGGCAGATCTAGACACCCGGCTGCGGAATGTGCTCAAGAATTTCAAAAGGATCACAAAAAACAGGTTTCAATTCGATATCGCACTTATCCTTGAGTCTCCCGAAATCGAAGAAGCCATCCTCCAAGAAACACAAGCGGGAGGTTTGATCTTTGTCTATCTTGACGGTCCTCCTAAAAAACTCTTTGAACACGGCCCCTACAGCGTGGGTATTAAGCTCGCAGAATTCATGCTTGAAAAAGAGAAGAAAGACGGCGCGCCCTTTTTAAGGGATTTTACAAATGCTGGGCTGGTCAAGCAGCAGCTGATCGATCAGGGAATTAAAAATATTTTAGACTCATTTAAAACCGCGCGAGAGATCAGCATAGGCGCGGATTACATCAGAGAGCTTTTTGATGAGCTGATCACAACCGGCTTTGAGAAACTTGATAAATTGATTGTAGCTTTTGCCCTGATCGATGAGCATCCCATTCCCAAGGCTCCAGTTGAAAAAAGCATTCATGCCGGGATCGAACAGCTCAAGGATCTGACAGAAGCGGCCAGAGAATTCAAAAATGAGATACATTCCTGGGCGATCATTGCCACCTTAGCCCTAAGTTCTGTGATCGCAGAAAAGGCCGGGATCACAGAATTTGAAAAAGAATGCAAGGACTTTCTCTCAGGAAATCTTGCCCATGATCTAGCCCTGGGCGAATTGCGGTGGTTATTCAGCACTGATCTCGATCAATATTATAAAGATCGTCTTTTTTGGGTCGATGATCAATTGAAACAATCCATCCAAGGCCTTCATTTTCTCTATGACCTTTTCCAGAATCTTTTTGATCTGCATTACGAGACCCGGGAGATAGTTCGAGGATAGCAAACTATCTATAAACGTCTCTCAGCCTCTCCTCCATCTCCATTTCATTTAACTTCTTGCTGCGGCGATAGAAGTAAAAGATGACAGCTGTGATTATGCATACCACCAGAATAATTTGAACGATTGCCATTTAATTTATTCCGATTCCCTCAACAAACCTGCCAGTGTAAAAAAAACTCCGGTCAAAAACAACGGCCCGCAAACAAAGAAATAAGTGTCAGCAAACATGCAGCCCCTCATCCAGCCTATAAACAATATTCCAAGCAAAATAAAGAGCAGGCCGCCCGTAAAATGGCTGCGCCAGGCAATGGAAGCCACAAACAAAACCGCGAGGGGGATAAAACCTTCGATGGTTGATACGGCGCAAAGGCCGTGGGATTGAATCACGAAAAAGGTCCACCATAAAACAAGCAAAACCGACATTATTTTTGCCAGTATCAGGGCATATCTTCTTATGGCAGTTCTACTCCAGTCCATGGTTAGAGCGATATTATAGCTCTTTTCACTGCAAATGTCAGCAGTTAAAAATATATATTCTCTGAAATTTTATAAATAATCATACGAGATATATGTGGCATGAAAATTAATCTTGTAATAGATAAATTCCCAATAAACGGAAGAAAAAATGTCCGCGAGTCATATAGGAAATTTGCTCGACAGATGAGTAGTTTCTTGGAGGGACCGGGCAGCAGAATCATAATTTCTCCCTACCGCCTGGCTCCAGGAAAATTTTCTATTAATTTCAGCTTTAAAGATGATTTTATTCTCAAAGGGAAAAAAATAGGAGCACATTGTTTCTTCGCAGAAAGACTGTC
>JAZFXQ010000113.1:0-2863 GCA_036448795.1 Candidatus Margulisiibacteriota bacterium
GCGCTGGCAAAAATATTTGACGAGGAAAAGTAAAATGGGAGTAACGTTCGGGAAAACAATAACTATTGTAGGATGGCTAACCGTGGCTGGATTGGGCCTGCGAGGGGATTCCACAAGGAATACTTTAAAATTTATCGAACCTAATCCAAGAGTGGTGCATGCTTTACCCTTATGCTTAATAAATCTAAATCCACCACCCCGGCCGTCTAAAGTTCCTGGACTATATACACGTATGTGTTCTACCTTTGCAGATATGGCTCAGCGGATAGCACACAAACGCGATTTATTTAAGAGCAGGCTATGGAAAGATCTGAAAGAATCGCTCTCTCCCCTTTCAGACGCAGAATTGGTCGGATTCTGCGGCTCTGATAAAACAAACCTTTCCTGGCTAAAATGCAATATCGCCAGGGCAGGCAAAAAAGCTCCCGATTTCCGCCAGACCTTACTTCTTCAATTTCTCATAAACAATTTTGGAATTGACGGCCTGGCAGGATTTAATACCGGTGAATTATCTTTAGACCGAGGGCAACTCAAAAAAGGCGTCAAAATATTTAAAAGGCTGAGTTCCAAGATAAAAAACAGATCCAGAACCTATCTTTCTTATCAACATTTGGCCTTTATGCATGTGGAAAATGTGGATGACTTAAATGTCCCCCTCTTTGTCATGAAGGATAGAAATTGTGGAAAATGGGAAATTGTTACCAATACGCAGGAGAATGCTATACGCATTGCTGAGGCGCTCCTGCCATGCTTTGATAGCGGGAACTTCGAGTCTCTAAAATTTGATCTGACCCCAAAGCATCTGGGTCCCAGTGTTGGAGATGTTTATAGAGTAATCGTTTACACTTCAGATCATGATCCTTTGGTAGAGGGTATTCTTCGGAGGATAACGGACAAAGAGCTTCTCTGGATATATGAATGGCAAACCTATGAAGGATCAATTTTAAAGCAGGCTTTGTTTAAGCTCGGAAAAACTGCACTTGCCAAAAAAACAGAGTTGAGCAGGGCTGATATTGAATCCATCAGGAAAGCCCTGCGCGACAAAAAATTTATGCTGGAATTAGGTTTGAGCGAGTTCCAATATCAAGTATTATTGACAGCCCTGTTTTTATCAATGTATACGGACCTGACCGATCCTGTTACATACACTGCTCATGATGTTCTTCCTTTTCCAGCCCTTACCTGGAGATTTTTGGCAGTGGCTTTAGAACCAGAAAATCAAGATGAATTTAGAGGACATCTCCAAAATATCCGAACAGAGATGATGTCGGTTTTTAAAGACTAAAATCCCGCCGCGAAATTAGAGGTATTTCCCCAACCATTCCAGCATTTTTCCCGGCTTATCCTGAAAATAGCTGTAGGTTTCAAAGCGGTGTTTTGTACCTTCGATCCAGAAGAATTCCTTGGGCGGGGGTGTGTTCTCATAAAAACCCTGAATATCGCTTAGTTCAGTCCAGGGGTCATGGCGGGCCTGGACATAGAGAGTCGGCACCTTGAGGTCCTTAACATACTCTTTGGGCGACATTTTTTCCAGGGGATGAGCGCCCTGCCAGACCATGAATTTCTTTACCATGGGCAGCAGCAGCTTTACGCCGATCGGGCTGAGGAACTTCTTCGCGTAAGTTCGGATAAAGACCTCCATGGAGATCGGCTGGATGGCCATCAGGCATTTAACGTTCTTAAAGGCGCCGGGCTGCTTGCTCATAGCAATAATAGTTGAATTGGCACCCATGCAGAAGCTGACAAAGGCGATGTCCATATTTTTCGTATCGTCCCGGTTTTTGACCAATCCCATTGCCGCGACAACGTCCTTATATTCCTCAAGTCCGATGCCGGTCATTCCCCTGTTCGGGTCGGGGCCGCTTTCGCCATGGTTCCTGAAGTCAAACATCAGGACCCAGTAGCCCCGGTCATGAAGGTGCCGGGCGGTTTTCAAGAATTCGATCTCCCGGTTATAGAGTTTTGAGGGGTTCTTATATTTTTCCGCGGAACCGTACTTGGTCAATCCCGCGACGTGGGTCATGATGACCAGTTTTTGCTTGGTTCCCGGGATGAGCCAGCCCTTGATCCTGACGCCGTCTTCGGCGTTGAACTCTACCCCCTCAAAATCCATCCCATAATCCTTGGGGTTTTTAGGCAACGGCTGGCGGTTTTGGTGGACAATGGTTCTGGAAATAAAATAAGCTGAGGCAAAGTAGATCAGGGCAATCAATAATATCCCGGCAATAACGTAGATCATATTTTTTTACTTAACCAATAAAGCCTTAATTTCATCCACCGAGGGGATTTTACCGGAAACCTTGACCTCCCCATCAATAACGACCGCGGGCGTAAAAACAATTCCCGCTTTAGCGAATTCCCTGACATCAGAGATCTTCTTTACTTCCTCTTTCTTTCCCAGTTGTTTTAAGGCTTCCCTGACATTCTTTTCAGTCGCCGCGCACCTTGCGCATCCGGGGCCATACACTATGACTTCCATGATCTTTTCTACCTCCTTAAAAAATGAAATTCCCTGTGAACCAGCCGGCGAACGTCCCCAGGAACATGATCGTGATCACATAGACAAGGGCTTTCTTAAAGCCGAATACCCGGATTATGGCCAGCATGTTCGGCAAGCTCATTCCCGGTCCTGTAAGCAGGAGGGCCAGAGCGGGCCCCTTCCCCATTCCCAATTTCAGAAGGGTATCCACAAAGGGCGCTTCCGTCATGGTCGCGAAATAACAGAGCTGTCCGATGAGGGTCGCCAGGAATGAGGCTCGGATGCTGCTGCCCCCGAGCCAGGTCTGAATAAGCTCCTCCGGCAGAAGCTTTCCGATAATTCCGACAATAAATACCCCCAGCAAAAGCAGCGGGAAAATGATCC
>JAZFXQ010000114.1:0-2127 GCA_036448795.1 Candidatus Margulisiibacteriota bacterium
GTCCTGGTTTTTGGGAAAGCTTCTGATCCTTTAACAAGGCCCAATGTTTGTCGGGAGGGAAAATGGTCCATTCCAACATAGTGACCGCCACAAAGCCTTCCTTAGACATTAGAGAAGAAATCCTATCTCTTCTCAAGCTTTCTCCTGTGCCGCTTACGGCTACTGACTTGAGGGTAAAGCTTCGCGTTTTGTCGCTAAAATTACCTGAATATGAGATACTGCGCGAGCTTCGGTCTCTTCGAGAAGAAGGCTTGGTTCGTTTAGAGGGGGGAAGCTGGAAGGCCACCTCTCCCTTTGCCAAAAAACCCGTAATTCAACAAACTACTCTGCCCAAAGTCCGTTCAAGGCCAACGATTATCAGAAAGCCCCTTACGGATGGATGGACACCCAGTAAAAGCCGGCTTTTTGGTACTGCCGTAGAGCCAGAGCCCCAACCATCACCCGAACCAATCCCCCAACCTTCTGAAAAACCTGATTTTTCTGGACCATGGGGTATGTTTCGGAAATTGCTTGGATATTATGTTGATTGTGTACGTAATGACGAAGGATGTGAGGCATCCGGATTTTTGCAGGATTACGGGGATCGCTTCATTTTCTTAAATCAGGTTGGGACCTGGTATCCAAGACCAGGGCAGCCATGGCGGCTCTCTCTTCCTTTAGGTCCAAATTTACAGCATTTTATTAAAAGACTTGCATTATTAGGAGATGGTGGGGTCTTAGTCCTGGGCTATCCTTTCCAGGTTTTTGCAAGACCTGCCAGCAACGGTCCAGAAGCAGTTTTTGTAAAACCTATATTCACATACCAACTTTTGTGGCAGCCCAAAGTTAATACTCTTCAACTCTGGAATGATGACCCCTGTCCCGAGATAAATCTGGACTGGCTTATTTATGCCCTGAAAAGCCCGGATCAGCAAAAGATGTTCCTTGCCACGTGTGGTCTTATGGACCGCGGACGCACTGATGAATCTTTCGGCGATGGAAGCCGATTTTCATATGCACCGGACCTCAGTACCTTAGCTTCAGGGATCTCAACCTTCTTTGGAGATAGCATTAGAGACCCCCTCCGCCCGGACTGTGTGTCGGCGGCAGCACTCCCAGCTAAGCCACTAAGCGGAATATACAACCGGGCAGTATTGATGATAGGGAATAGGACAAGATATACTAAATCGCTTCTCAAGGAACTTAATAAAATTGTCTCCTGCAACGATGAGGAGCTTGATAAGACTGCCTTGAAATTCATTTTCAAGCGTCAGGATACGAGCCAGGGTAAAACGGATTCCTGGCAGTCCCAAGCAGTACCTGATGAAAATGTTCACGAAGGATTGGTTATCGATACTTGTCCTCTCAATGGAGAGCAGCGTGAGGCCGTAGCGTCTTTGCTCAGTAAAAATGTAAGTGTTATAACGGGTCCTCCTGGTACGGGAAAAAGCCAGGTTGTTTCTGCAGCAATGGTGAATGTCAGGCTCTTAAATCAAACCGTTCTTTTCGCAAGCCGGAATCATAAGGCATTAGATAGTGTTGTTTACCGCCTCGTTTCGAGCGATCATAAGCCCCTAATTGTTCGAGCAAATTCCAAAGAGAACTCCTTTCTCAAATTTGGTTTTTTGGAAGCTTTATCTCAACTCCTTGTGGAGGAGCACGATGAAGGAGCAAAAGATAAATGGGCCGCCATCAAGATCCAACTTGCCAACTTACTGAAAAAACGCGGCTATCTCGGAGTCCAGGCAAATAAGGTCCAAGGCCTAAGAGACCGTCTTGGTTCATTGGAGCAGGACATGGCAGATCTGTCTGAATCCTGGTCTCCAGAAGCCATTCTTGAGTTAAGCAAGGGATCGCAACACTTTCCATCCGAAAAATTGAGGAAGCTGGATCGTGCTATAGGTATACTTCGCCAGGCAGAATATACTTCCGGTCCTTTTGATAAATTTATCTGGTGGGTTAAGGGCCTATGGTTGCACCCAAAAGCTAAAGATAT
The DNA here is from genome assembly GCA_036448795.1 of Candidatus Margulisiibacteriota bacterium. Taxonomy (GTDB): domain Bacteria; phylum Margulisbacteria; class WOR-1; order O2-12-FULL-45-9; family O2-12-FULL-45-9; genus JAZFXQ01. The sequence goes on from JAZFXQ010000114.1 coordinate 1,976, forward strand.
TGAGCTGATATTAAGCCAGTATTTTAAAAGCTGGCAGTTGGATTTATCAAGTAAGGGCTTTCGAAGTTTCAAAAAAATTGCTGACCAATTACCTCAACTTTTCAAAGCAGGGGAATTTTGTTCATTGCAGGTTAAAGCTAAACCCATAGAGG